>PMBW01000042.1 GCA_003153075.1 Dehalococcoidia bacterium
ATAGAGGAGGTTGTCCATGCTCAAACCGAAGTCAGCACACGAGTCATTCTAGGGCAGCTACCTAGTGTGGTGTTTCTAACGCTTCGAGATAATACACTATTCCAATATGGACGAAAGCCGGTATCCGTAAACAACAGAGTACGGCTGGATCCCGATTTCCATCGGGATGGAACAAAACCGGGGGGCTAACGCTATTTAAGAAGCACCAGACAAGACTCTGCGCTTCGCTCAGAGCAACAAACGGACTGGATTCCGGTACATTTCCTTCGTCAAGTATTTTAACTGCGGTCTCAACTTACGCCGGAATGGAAATATTAATCGGCTTGGATGTGAAATTTTGGATTTGTTTAGCGTTTGGGATTCGGTATTTAGTATTTAACTCGAAGCGAGTTTCATATTCGGAATTACATCTAAAGCGAGGTCGCTGGTTTTACCGGCCTTGAAGCGGAAATAGCCGCAGGCCGCGATCATGGCGGCATTGTCCGTGCATAAGATAAAGGGCGGGATGATCACCGGAAACGGCGAACGGTCGGTTAATGTCTGGCGCAGGTGCTTATTGGCGGCCACACCGCCGGCCAGCAGGATCTGCCGCGCATTGTATTCCTGCGCCACGTCGATGGTTTTCGTCACCAGCACGTCTACTACGGCCGATTGAAAACTGGCGGCGACGTCGTTTTTGTTAATATTTTTGTCTTCCGTCACCATGCGTAAAAGCGATGATTTGATACCGCTAAAACTGAAATCGTTGGTGCCTTTGATCCACGACTTGGGTAAAGGAATATTTGTTTTGCCGGTTTCGGCGGCTTTCTGGATCACCGGCCCGCCGGGGTAACCCAAACCCAGCAGGCGGGCGGCTTTATCGAAGGCTTCACCGGCGGCATCGTCACGTGTCCGTCCCAGCAGGATATAGTTGCCGTGGCCTTTCATCAGTACGATATCGCTGTGCCCGCCAGAAACGATCAGGCAGATCAAAGGGAATTCCAGTGTGTTGCCGGTCAGCCAGTTGGCGTACATGTGCCCTTCCAGATGGTTGACCCCGACCACCGGCAGGTTTTGCGCCAGGCAAATGGCCTTGGCGACATTGACCCCGGTCAGCAGCGAACCGGCCAGGCCGGGGCCGTTGGTCACGGCGATCGCGGCCAGGTCTTTCCATTCGACATTTGCCTTACTCATCGCCGCCTTGATGATCGGGATGATGCTGAGGGTGTGCTGGCGGGAGGCAACTTCCGGCACAATGCCGCCGTAGCGGGCGTGGATCTCGACCTGCGAGGCTATCTCATTGGAAAGCATATTTGTGCCGTCTTCGACCACGGAAGCGGCGGTTTCATCGCAGGAGGTTTCGATACCGAGAATTTTCATACCTTTTGATTATAACATAAGGGGTAAAATATTCGAATCTTTGACACCCTGCCTCGCGGTTGTTTGATAGAGGAAAAAACAGCGATAATTAAAACCTCATCCACCAGAGGCGGACTTCCGGTTGCGACCTCCAGCTCCTAACCCTCTCTCCGTAAACAGAGAGAGGGCGCAACGGCGATAGATTGTAATGATCATTCATTTTGATTGCCGGAGAAAGTCCGAAGTTGCCACTATTTACTTCGAGTCACAATTTGGCGGGCGGGTTCAAAACCCGCCCCTACACGGCTGCTGATTTTAATTCACTAAAAACAACCTGAGAAGATCGAATCTTTGACACCCTGCCTCGCGGTTGTTATGATGGCAGAAGCGAGGGCTAATTATTATGTTCCGTTTACGAGTCAGATTCTACCGCGGCGAAGAGTTAAAATTTATCTCCCACCTGGACATTATCCGTCTGTGGGTGCGGGCTTTACGGCGCGCCCGCATTCCGCTGGAATATACCGAGGGTTTTTCGCCGCATCCCCGCATTTCCCTGGCGGTGCCGCTTTCGGTGGGGGTGACGGCCGAAAATGAACTGATGGATATTTCGATCACGAAAGTGGTTTCGCCGCACTGGTTCATGGATACGGTCAACCGGCAATTACCGGAAAGCCTCAAAGTGCTGGAAGCGACGCCGATCGGTCCAAATGTGCCGTCGTTACAGTCACAGGTGCGTTTTACGGAGTATCAGGTCGCGGTCAAAACAGACAAGACCGAGGAAGATGTTAAGAACATCATCGATGCGCTGCTGACGCAGGAAACCCTGCCTTGGCACCACGAAAGGGATACCGGCACGCGCAGCTACGACCTCAGGCATTTGATCGATGATATCTGGGTAATTGAGGCCAGGCCGTCCGCCTGTTTACTGGGGATGCGGTTGCGCTGCGATGAAAGCGGTTCGGGCCGCCCCGAACAGGTGGCATTAGCGCTGGGATTTGCGGATTACCCGCAGGCAATTCAACGTACGAAACTGCTGCTGGGTTCGCACCGGTAGGCGCGACGATTTAGTAGTTTATTTGTGAGTGTCGATGTATGTCCAGAAAGCCGGTTAACAGGTTGTCTTTAGACCAGCGAGTCCTTGGCTTTATTCAAGAATATCGCCTGGTTGGCAAAGGGCAAATGCTGCTGGTGGCAGTCTCCGGCGGACAGGACTCCGTCTGTTTGCTGCATGTGCTGCACCGCCTGCAAACCGCGTTGGGAACAAAATTACACGCGGCCCACCTCGACCACCAGCTGCGGGGTAAAGAGTCTACCGGCGACGGCGCTTATGTTGCCGCACTGGCAAAACAGCTCGGTATTCCTTGTACCGTAAAAAAAGGCAATGTCCGCGTTTATCAGAAAAAGCACGGTGTTTCGCTGGAGGAAGCCGCGAGGGAGGTCAGATATGATTTCCTGGCAGAAACGGCGGCGGCGATCGGCGCCGACCGTGTGGC
>PMBW01000210.1 GCA_003153075.1 Dehalococcoidia bacterium
AGTAATCGGGCTTAGTGGCATGGCCGATGCCTTATTGAAAATTAAAGAGGCCGGGTAAAACCGGCCTCTTTTGTTATTATCAACCCGAGGCTACGATATCAGGTTAATAAAGCCGTCAAACTACTGCTTATTATACGTTTTCAAAGTGGCAATGATAACGTTATCCAATTTGAGTCCCGGCGAAGACGCCGTTAACTGAATTCTTCCAGCCTCAGCCGTCGATTGCACGATTGCCAGGCACATCCCGCTAAATGCTTTCCGCCGGTTACCCTTATAGTCCTCAAGGCTCGCCGGATNNGTAACATGGGCAACGTCCCGGCAGTCAGCCGCGAGCGCCAAACTGTCAGCGGAGAGTACGACCGCCGCCGGTTCCCCCGTGGTGGTGATTTCCTCCGTGACGACGGCTTTCCCATCTTTATAGCCAACGGCTTTTAGAGTACCAGTTTGATAAGGCACTGTCCACCGCAAATGCAAGTCCAGAGTAGTACGCGGCGCACTGTTGCGCGCTAAATGGTTTTCGTACGCTGCCTGCATACCGTAGCGCGGGAACCAGTTACCCTGAACCCCCAGCGACCTGCCGTTCAGGAACAGTTCCACGCAATCGCAATTCGTGTAGCACAATACCGGGATGACCTCTCCTTCTTTCCCCTGCCAGTTCCAATGCGGAAGCAGATGCAGCATCGGTTTCTCCGTCCACTGGCTCTGNNCTCTCGCCAAGGTAATCGATCCCCGTCCACATGTAATCACCGGCGACATAGTCATAAAGCCGTACGAACTTCCACATCTGCTGGAAATCGGTCCAACGGTCGTGACTATTACGTGAGGTGACCACCCTGGTGGTGGGGAACAGCCAGTAATAGTCTCCTCGGATGCCGCCCAGTGAGCCGTTCTCTGTGCCGATGAATTTCCTCTTTGGAAAAGCGTGCCGGTCGATACTGTAATACAACTCTGCCCTGTCCCGCCAGCGGTCGACGTAGTTATAACCGACCACATCCAGCAGGCTAAGGAACTCCTGTGACACCGCTGCCGGTTCGGCCACTATTCTGTCGCACCCGACGGTGACTAACCGGGTTGGATCTTCCCGGTGAAACATGCCGATCAGTCTCTTTAATGTCTGCGGACCGGCAGAAGCCACCTGGTCGACGACTTCATTGCCCGCGCTCCACAGTACCACTGAGGGATGATTCCTGTCCCGGCGAACAAAATCCGTGACATCTTTCTCCGACCATGAATCAAAATACAGCCGGTAGCCAAAATCCGGGGTTTGCCGTTTGGGTTCTTTCCACTCGTCGAAGACCTCATCCATTACCAGGAAGCCCATCTTATCGCATAAATCCATGAATTCCGGCGCGTATGGATTATGAGAAGTCCGGATGGAGTTGCAGCCCATTTCTTTCAAAAGCTGCAGCCGCCGTTCCCAGACCCTTTCCGGCACCGCCGCACCGACCGCGCCGGCCTCATGATGCAGACAAACGCCGTGCAATTTCACGTGCTGTCCATTCAACAGGAATCCTTTGTCCGCATCGAAGACGGCCTGGCGGATACCAAAGGGCGTTTCATAGACATCCGCCAATCCAGGCCCCCTGTTTACCGCGCTGCGCATTATGTAAAGATATGGATCATCCGGCGACCATAAATGTGGGGCTTTTACCGTCATTTCCTGGACAAGCTCATCTTCTCCGCCGTTAGCCGGCATCTTACCGATCTGTTTTACGGTCTGGATCACCTTACCGTCCCGGTCGATGATCGAACTTGCCAGAACGCAATAAGCATTGCTTTTATTATCATTCTGTATTCTGGTAACAATCCGCACAATGGCTGACTCAGCACCGATCCCCGGTGTAGTGATGAAAGTACCCCAATGTGCGATGTGAATTTTATTGGTAACTAACAACCACGTATGGCGGTAAATCCCCGAACCGGAATACCACCGGCAGTTGGGTTGCCGGGAATTATCCACTTTCACCGCGATAACATTATCGCCGCCGAAATTCAGATACGGACGGATGCTGTAGTGAAAACCGATGTAGCCGTACGGCCGCTTGCCAAGGTAATGACCGTTGATCCACACTTCGCTGTTCTGGTACACGCCGTCAAACTCGATAACTACCGTTTTTAGTTGATAGGACTTCGGAACACGGAAATGTTTGCGGTACCAGCCGACACCGGTGGGTAAATGGGCAGATGTCTCCGAGCCGGGCTGCGGGCTGAAAGGCCCCTCGATACTCCAGTCGTGCGGCAGATCCAGATCCCGCCAGTGAGCGTCATCAAGATCCGGCCGCTCCCCACCGGGCACATCACCCTTGAAAAACTTCCAGCCGAAATCAAAACTCTCCCGCAACCTGGGATTTTCGACAATTTTTGATGCGCGTGTTTTCTCCATTATTCCTCCCGGATAAAACCGTTCGCACGGCGGCAAAGAAATCGGAATAAATTATTATAATCTTTATTGCAGTTCATCACCAAAATCTCTGTGTCCATCAGCGGGGTGACAGCGAAGCTACCAGAACCTGCGGCCTGCGGCTTTCTTCTAAACCCAGAAAACCTACGGGCATTCAGCGGTCAGAACCTCATCCACCAGAGGCGGACTTCCGACTGCGGACTACAGCCCTCAATTCCCTTTCCGTGAACAGAGAGGGAACGAACAGGTAGAGAGTAGCGAAGTAAATAATTTTAAAGAGGCGAATTAACACACTCAAATACTAGATGCTTCACTCCATAAACGTTGATTCATTATAACCGGGGGTTCAGCATGACAAAGCGGGAGGATGCCGCATACGAACCAGGGACAATCAGGCATCCTTTTTAACTGAGACCTACAGATATGAGACTAACGAATATTGAAATTATCACTGTCTACGTTTACTTTGAAGTATTTGATTACAAAGTAAAGTACTATAGCCTCAATCCCTCTACATTTTCTCCAAAAGACTCCTATACTTTACTTCGAACTCTCCGTAAAGTACCTCCGTACATTTCAACTGCGGTTGAAAGTATTTCGTTGAAGACT
>PMBW01000027.1 GCA_003153075.1 Dehalococcoidia bacterium
CACGCTTTGAAGAATGCGCTTATCCCTGTTGTTACTATAGTAGGGTGGCAAATACCCAGTGTCCTTGCAGGCACGGTCATCATCGAAAACATCTTTAGTCTGCCCGGAATGGGTCAGCTTATTACCGATGCCACCAGTAAAAGAGATTATACTGTGGTCAGCGCAGTCTTGCTCTTTTTTGCTGTTATAATGGTGTTTGTCAACCTGGCCGTGGATGTCACTTACGCTTTTCTGGACCCCAGGGTTCATTATAAATAAAAAATATTCAGAGAACAGGCGAAATTATGGCAGATAACACATCAGAAAAGACGATTGAGCGCAAACGCCGTTCAAAACTAGCTGATTTCTTTTACCGGCTGATTAAAGAAAAGCCTTTAGGTCTGGTTGGGGGCATTATCACGCTGCTGCTACTGTTAACCGGTATTTTTGCCAGTTTTCTCGCCCCTTACCCGTTCAATGAGTTGCATGCGGAATCAGCTCTGCTGGGCCCGTCGGCTCATTTTTTACTGGGGACCGATAATCTGGGACGGGATCTGCTCAGCCGGGTTATCTACGGAGCGCGCATCTCCGTTATCGTCGGGTTAGGCGCTTCCGTGCTCGCTACGGTTGTCGAAACCACCATCGGTTTACTGACCGGGTACATCGGCGGCGCATTTGACCTGATCATGCAAAGATTCGTTGATGCCGTCATGTGCTTCCCCGGCTTGATCCTGATGATGGTCATCATCTCCATCGTTGGACCCAGTATGCTGACGGTTATCCTCGTCCTCGGAATTACCTGGGGTATCGGCGGTTCCAGGTTGATCAGGGGCGCGACATTATCGATCAAAGAAAATATGTATGTCCAATCGGCGGTCGCCCTTGGCGCTCCCACCGGCACGATCCTTATTCGGCACATCCTGCCCAATATTATGGCCCCGATTATCATCCAGTTTACCACTCGTGTGCCGGCAATCATTCTCACCGAAGCCAGTCTTAGTTTCCTCGGCTACGGTATTCCGCCGCCGGCCCCCAGCTGGGGCAGCATGCTCAGCGGCAGCGGACGTACCTATATGTTCCTGAACCCGTGGATTGTAGTTTGGCCCGGCCTGGCCTTGAGTGTTGTTGTTTATGGTGTTAATATGTTTGGTGATGCCGTCAGGGATTTACTTGACCCCAGGTTGCGCGGCGGTATCGGTCGCTACGGTCTGAATGTCAGTAAAAAAGTGAAAATAAAGAGCGAAGCAGTAGTTGCTCCCAAGGACATATAAAGAAAATATCCTTGGTTGAAGGAGCACAGAATGTGAGACTAAATGTAAACAATTGGATACATTTTTAAAGCGAATAAAAAAAGGAGAGAGAAAGGATGAAACAAAAGATTTTGTGGTTGGCAATGGCTTTAGTGCTAATAGCTACAATGGTACCGGTTCTAGTGTTGTCTTCCTGCACTAAGACAACAACTACAACAACGACAACCAAAGCTGCCAATACCCCTGTCTACGGTGGAACCTTCACTATGCTCAACAATGTGAACACCACCAGTAACTCAGACCCCACCGGTTGGGATCACATCATGGCCATTAACCTGGGCCAGGCATCTGTCTGGGGCAATCCTTACATGGAAAAATTACTCGTCGGCGATATTGAGAAATTTGGGCCGAGAGGCAATAACACATTCGCATTTAATCTCTGGGAAAATGTCCCCGAACAGTATTGGGGGGGATTACTGGCAACCAGTTGGGAAATCCAAACAACCCCGTCAATTGTATTTACCTTCCATCTGCGCCAGGGCGTTATGTTTACAGGCAATACGAATATCAATATGGCTGCCAGAGAGCTCACCGCTACTGACGTTGTATACTCTGAAGAACGCGCGAAATCCCGGCCCGGCTTTGCCGCCGGTCTGGCATGGCTCAACTCTGAAGTCGCTGTCGACAAGTATACCGTTCAGTGGAACGTTAATCCGTTTTACGCTAACTGGGCCTGGCGTTTCAACGGCACCGCTTTAGGCCAGATTTGGGCCAAAGAATCAGTCGATGCCGGACCGACCGATTGGCAACATCAAGTCGGAACGGGGCCCTATATCCTGACCAATTTCGTTTCAGGTTCCGGCGCTACTTACACCCGGAACAAGAACTATTGGGGTAAGACAACCATCGGTGGTAAACAATATCAACTGCCGTTTATCGAGACTGTTGTCTATCCCATCATTCCGGATGAATCCACTCAGATCGCCGCACTTCGCACCGGCAAAATTGACTGGGCTCCCAAGGTCAAAACCCAGTACGCCGCGACTTTGACTCAAAGTTCACCGGATTTGGTCCAGGCAAAATACCTGACCGGTAACTGCGACTATATCAAGATCAACCGGTATGGTTCAGCAACCCTGAATAAAAGAGATGTACGCCGCGCTTTGATGATCGGCACCGACCTGAAAGCCCTTGTTACAACCGTATACGGCGGCGGCGAATGGTACAGCTGGCCGTTAGCTCCGGGCGTACCCGGCTATGTTCCGCTCGATCAACTACCAGCATCACAGAAAGTGTTATGGACCTATGATCCCACCACAGCAAAGAAGATGATCGCTGATGCCGGTTATCCCAATGGTTTCAAGATGGAGATCATGGTTTCTTCTGCTAACACCCAGCAAGTAGACCTGGCCAACGCTTTGGTTGCTATGTGGACCAAGATCGGCGTTACTGCCACCATTAATGTAGCAGATTCGACTGCAGTAGCGACTGCTTTCGACGGTGTTACCTATAAAGATTGCCTGGTACAGCAGTTTACGGTTGTCAACCCGTATACAACCATGAATATCGGCCGTGCCATTGGCGCCGGCAATATTTACGGCGATCCCAAGGATGCGGTTGGCGTAGCGCAGGAAAAAATGTATCAGGACTTCTCAGCCACAGTTGATGCAACTCAACGGGCTGCAAAAATCGCAACAATGTCTTTATCTCTGATGGACGATTGCGGGACTATCGGTTTTACAAATCCCAACAGCTTGAACTGCTACTGGCCGTGGTTCAA
>PMBW01000351.1:0-1674 GCA_003153075.1 Dehalococcoidia bacterium
TTGCAAATAGTAAACTATGCTTGTAATAAAAATCGAAAAACAACTCCAACCTCTTTCCTCTTTGGGAGAACTGATATATTGAACACACGGTATTTTTACTCATAACTCAAAATTGAGTCCGAAGACGAANNCTGACTTAGAAGAAAATCGGAGGTCCTTTTTAGCCGCAGCTAAAAAGGATCGACCTTCAGTCAAAATTTACTCATAACTGGTAACTTATAATCCCCTTTTGACTTTTCATTACATCAAAAATATAATACATTCAACTGACTTTAAGTAATTGAGAAGGAGAACCGTCTTTTGGAAAAAGTTGAATTCCTCGGGTTAAAAAATTGTCTGCGTATCGCCAATGAAAGCATTGATCTAGTCGCCACCACTGATATCGGCCCCAATATCGTCCGTTTCGGATTCATCGGAGACCGCAATGAATTTTTCGGCGAGCCCCCGCGTTTTTACGGCGGACATGCCATGCGTCATGCCCCGGAAGCTCAGGAACGCAAATTCCCGGCGTTGGACCCTGTCGCCGTGGAAGAGCATGATAAATTCGTCCGCCTTACCCAGCCGACGGAAAAACCCACCGGTATCCAGAAAGAAATGGATATCCCGAAAACCATTACCGGTGATCATATCAGCATCGTTAACCGTCTCTACAACCGCGGTCTGTGGCCGGTGGAATTAGCGCCCTGGGCTTATACCCTGATGCTGCCCGGCGGCAAAGGTATAATCCCCCTGCCGCCATTCATCCCCCAGAATGGACCTGGCTCCTCCGTGCTGCCCACTACCGTCATTTCTGTCTGGTGCTATTGCGATCTTACCGACCCTCGCCTGATAATGGGGAAAAAATATATCGTGGTAAAACAGGATTCAAAAGCGCCGGGTTCCTACAAGATCGGCATGCTCGTCCCCGACGGCTGGACGGCTTATTACAATAACGGCCACCTCTTCGTGGCGACTTATGAATACAAAAAAGGCCGCACTTACCCTGACTATAACAATACGGTGCAGTTCTGGACCGGACGCGGATTTGAACTCGAAACGCTGGCGCCTTTCAGTAAACTGCAGCCCGGAGAATCGGCGGAACACACCGAAAACTGGTTCCTCTTCAAAGACGTCCCCGAACCGAAAAATGACGGTGACCTGGACCAGTATGTCCTGCCCTTAGTCCAGAAAGCCAAAAAGTCCATATAGCTGGCAATCTCGGTGTAAATTATAGGAGCAGTTTGAAGTTGAGCACGGGAGTCTTGTGGAGTAAACGCAGAGAGGGTCAGGGTTAAGGTGTACCAGGAATAATTCAAACAAGCATGCGCCGGTTCTCTTCGTATTTTGTTATTCGAATTTATTCAGGATTTCGAAATTAGAATATAGGATTTTCTAACCCGGGGTCTAGCTTTTCTCCACCTGGCTGCCGCTAAGCCAGCGGTGCTGAGAAGCATAAACTGCGGCCTGGCTGCGGTTCTTCATATGCAATTTGCTCAAAACATTACGCAGGTGGGCTTTGACCGTCGGTTCGCTGATACTTAGCTTTGTCGCAATTTCCTTGTTGCTGGCGCCGTTAGCCACCAGCGCCAGGACATCCGCTTCCCGGCTGG
Organism: Dehalococcoidia bacterium; assembly: GCA_003153075.1. The sequence continues at coordinate 1,590 of PMBW01000351.1, forward strand.
TCAGATTAACATCATCGGTGTTTTTATTCAGGTCGGCTTTAAAGTCATCCAGCAGTTTGGCGGCAATAGATGGCGTGAAGATGGC
>PMBW01000351.1:1696-6027 GCA_003153075.1 Dehalococcoidia bacterium
TCCATCGTGGCCTGCAAACCGCTGTAGGGCATGCGCACATCCATTGTTACCACATCGGGATGTAGTTTCATTGCCTTTTTCACAGCCTCGGTGCCGTCGGATGCTTCTCCGACAATATTAAAATCGGGCTGCCGTGCCAGTACGGCCTTCAAGCCTTCACGCATTATCGAGTGGTCGTCCACAATCAAAATGTTAACCATTATTTCTCCTCACCGATTGGCTGTTGGCAGGTATGGATACTTCTACTGCNNCTAACCGAGGCCGGTATAAATCCCTTGCCGTTATCCTTGACAATCACTTTTACAGACTCATTGGTAGATTCGAATTTTACTTCTATCTGGCTGGCGCCGCTGTGTTTCCTGATATTATTTAAGGATTCCTGAACAATACGCAATATCTCGACAGTCGCTAGCGGCTGTAAATCGGCGTGTCCGTCCGCCAGGTAAAGTTTACAATCGATCCCCGTGTTCTGAGAAAATTCCTGGGTATACTGGGCCAATGTCGGCAATATTCGGGGGTCGTCCGGCATTTTAACCCGCAGCTGATCGATAATTTCTCTGACCTCCAGATATGTTTCCTGCATGTCATGTTTGATGTTCGCTATCTGACTTAGCGCGTCCGAGGTATTGACATCGCTTACTGTTCCTTTAAGCACATCGATTTTCAATATCAGGCTGCCGATTCTTTGCGCCAAACTATCATGCAGCTCACGGGATAGCCTGCTTCTTTCTTCGACGATTGTCTTCTTTTTGATGTTCGCGGAAAGGCTCAGATTGGCGATGTAAGGCAACCANNGCGATGATCGTATACATGGTCAGCAAGGCAACATAGACCTGAGTCGGCAGATATTCGGTGCCGTTAAAAACACGCCAGGATACAATCTCGCTTGCGATTACGGATAAGGCAACGAAAACCGCGACCATATAAGCCAGCGCCTTCTTGAAATACAGAGCGACGGATAAGATTGCGGTCAACGGAAAAAGTATGAACGGGCTGTGTAATCCACCGGTGACAAACGGCAGGAAACAGCAGAAACCAACATCGATAACAACGATACTGTATGAAAGTAGCTGTGTTCTGTACCAGTATGACGGGTAGAATATCCTCAGGATAGAATAAATAACGACAGAACTAATAATAACGGGGGTTGGAATAATAAACGGTCTTACTTCCGAAAAAAGCAGAAAAAGTGCCAAAGCCAATACCAGGGCCAGTATCCTGACCAGCCCCAACAGCAATTCACCTTCATGCAATTGCTTTAGTCTATTTTTCATTGTTCCGCTTAATTTCTTCCCCTAAAAATAAAACAAACGTATTTTTAATTAATACTTACAGCCTGAATAGCGTACCGAGAAAGGTTGAGGTTAGCGTTGGAGGTGATTTCGCTGTTAAAAGCTTAATGAAACATACTCTCGGTATACTCCGGGTGGCTATTCCCCTTCTGAATTTTTCCTCCCGCCTGCATACACCTTCCACGGGATGCCCTGAAGCAAACTTACGAGCAATTTAGACAATACACCCTAATAGCTAAAAAATCAAGATTAGCCGAACTCACTTATCCTCACTTTTCTTAACCATTCTTATACAGTGGGGACTAGGACTATTTTCCTACCGAATTAGTCCTTTTAGTTGATTGTGCCGGATAACAGGGTAGGATAATGTAAGTGTTGTAAGGTTAGTAGAATTAGGGTTAGAGGTAAATGGACACAACAACCAACGATGAAATGTTACCGATGTTGACCATCAAACAGGTGGCAACATTACTTCACGTTCACGTTAATACGGTACGGCGCTGGAGCGACCGCGGACTGATCAAGTCATACCAAATAAACCACCGCGGCGACCGCCGGTTTTTACAGAAAGACATCGCCAGTTTTCTCGCCGATATGAATTCTAAAAACGTCGACGAAAAAGAAAAATTGGCCTTTTAGTCTGGCTCCGTCCTTCCGTGAAAAACCAAAATGCGTTCTTTCACCGGGTTTCTTTTTGCATTTTTATGCTATACATTGCGTTTCATATCCAGTCTGGCTTACAAATTCATCCCGTTGTTGAGTAGGCAAGGCTTTTGACAGCTCTGATTGTCTCCACTATAATTTCATTAGCGGGGACAACCCGTTTAATCGGACGTCACGCTCAGAGATAAATTGACCATACGGAAAATAGATGAACAGTTTAAAGGGAATCCCCGTAACCGGAGATTCCCTTGGTATTTATGGGCGGTTATGGGCCTGGTAGTTTGCCTGGGCATTACGCTCTTGGTAATTACGAACCCCTTTACGCCTACTACTCCGGTGCGTACCGATAGTTTGAAAGCCGCTATCGTTGATCAGCTTTCCGAAACTTCACCGAATCCCGCTTTTATTCAGCACGTTACGCTAGAACTGCAAAATACCGGCTTTACCGTCGACCTCTATAAGGCAGACGATGTAACCGTAAATTTTTACCGGCAGCTGCCGGGTCACGGCTATAAACTGATTATCTTCCGCGTCCACGCCGGACTGCTCGAAAATAACGCCGGTTCAGGCAGCAATATTTGGCTCTTCACCAGCCAGCCCTACAGCAGGCTGCAATTCTATCTCGCCCAACTGAGAAACCAGGTGACAGCAGCTAAAGTCACTAACACTACCGATAACGTATTCGCCGTTAGCGCTGGATTTATCACCGATTGTGTGCGCCATAATTTCAATAATACCGTTATCATCAATATGGGTTGTTCCGCATTCTCTTCACCGGAGATCGCGCAAGCCTATGTTCAGAGGGGAGCTTCCGCTTTCATCGGCTGGGATGCTAATGTAGGAATCTCCTATGCCGACGACGCCACCAGCGCACTGGTAGATAAACTCTGTGCGCAAAATCAGACCATCAAACAGGCAACGGACGAAACGGTCAATGAAAAAGGCCCGGACCCGAATAATCAAGCCTTTCTCCATTTTTACCCGCAGTCAACCACGGATAAAACTATTCTGCAACTCACCAAATGATAACGCAATAATAAAAGTGGTGAGCCGATATCACAATCCGCCCACCACTCTTTAACTGCTGCTATTTCCCGGCCCATCGTGGGATTAACGTGAGGGGTACTTAGATCGCTTTCCCTTTTCTGACCGGCTTGGTCTCCTTGAAACCTGGCGGCGGTTTCACCAGAAAAACCGGAATATCCGTCGAACGGAAGACTTTTTCCGCGGCGTTACCCACATCCCAGCGTCTGAGTGTCGTTTTTCCGCGGCTGGCCATTATGATCAAGTCTGCGTTCTCTGATTTCGCAAAACGCACGATTTCATCGGCCACATTTCCGATTAAAACAGCTACTGAGACCTGGAGTCCGGCTTGCTGTAGCTGCAGGGCCATGCGGGCTAAATAATCGTATCCGGTTTTCGCCATCTTCCCGATAGTCACCGGTAAATCTCTGATGGTTTCCGGCACGGCGACTCCTCCAACGGGACTGGAGATATTGCCGTAATAAAGCACCGGACCTTGCATCCTTGACGGCAACCTTTCGATGCGCTCCCCGGCTGGAGTTTTCACCTGCACCGGTTCCGTAATTGTAATTAAAATAACCTGCGGGATAGAACATCCCCTGGCAATTTTTTCTACATGTGGTAAAACACTTTCTGCCAGTTTAGACCCATCCAGCGGTACGATCAATTTGTTGTAATCCATCGCAGCACCTCCCCGTAATTATTTCACATACTATACGATTCGCAGACATATTTCAAGTACGCTTCAAGTCCAAAAAAGTACTTTACGAAGCGGGCGAAGCAAATATAGACTGGATGGAGAAAATGGATGTGATAGAACTTATTCCTTGCAGGATGTATGTTTGCTCATTCCGGATTTTACTATTTTGAATTTATTTAGAGCTTAGAGTTTAGGATTTAGAGCTTCGTCTTCTGCGCCTATATCTGTTCTTCAATGTATCGCTCTCGCAGCGTATTCAAAGCCGCGAAAAATTCCTTCTGCATCACACACATCGTATACATCCCCTGCGGCGTCACTTCGATCTGTTTGTTATTATCCTTCACCAACCCGAACAATTTAAAAAACGCCATTTCCCAGAACAGTTTCCCATTGATATCGGCCCCGAACCTTTTACGGAATTTTTCCGGGTCCAGCGACATGCCGAATAATTTAGTCAGCATATAGTAACGCAGGTGCTCCCGCTCCGAAAGCCGACGCCAGCTGACGATCGGTAATTTCCTCGCAGAAATCAATTCATCGTACTTCTCCAGGGAAAACGTATTTACAAAGAAATCGCCGTTCAGGAATCCAACCGAACCGGCCCCCACCCCCACATAGTCGTCGTAATCGATGATGTATTCATCGATCAGCCG
>PMBW01000192.1 GCA_003153075.1 Dehalococcoidia bacterium
ACTTTGCCGCTGGTCGGCGGCAGCGCGCCCGAAATCAGGTTAAACAGCGTTGTTTTACCGGCGCCGTTAGGCCCGATCAAGCCCAATATCTGCCCCTTGTTAACAGATAAATCCATATCCGTGACCGCTTTCAGGCCGATAAATGTTTTTGTCAGTTTCTGTGTTTCCAGTAAAGCCATTATGATTCTCCGTTAGCTTTAGATAGCCGGATGGTTTTCATGTAATCTCTTTATGATCTGGTTGGGCACCTTTTTTATTTAAGAATACGTCCTTAAATTTATTCCTGGCCTTTTCTGATAACCCAAATATACCGGTAGGCATAAACAACAATACCAAAATAAGTATGGAACCAAGAATTAACGGTTGAAATTGGCGGAATCCTTGTAACACTACATTAAGGATCGCAATAAAGATAGTACCTATGATTGCGCCAACCGGACCGAATATACCGCCTACCAGCACGCCAAGCACAATCCATATCCCCTGCCAGAGACTGATAGCACCTGGGGATGCGATGGTCATATACGGCGCGTAAACCGCGCCGGCCAGCCCGGCGAAGAAGCAAGAAACAACAAAGCAAATCAGTTTTTGGGAAAACACCGCTACTCCGGTATTAGCCAGGATGTCCGGGTTTTTCCCCACACTCTCCCAGACTCGTCCCAGGCGGGAATTGTGAATTCTAAAATACACCAGACAGGTTAATACGACCAATATTAATGCTAAATAATAGTAAGGCGTAAGGGAAGCGCCAAAATTGATGTCTAAACCAAATGCATGTATTTCAGGTTGAGGTATAGGAAATAATCCATCTATACCGCCAAAAAGACCCTTCCAGGCGCTGAATAACCAAACTATCAACTGGCAAAAAGCGATAGTAACAAACATGAAATAAGCGCCTTTCATCTTCAGCGTTGCCCACCCGAAGATAAATGCGATGACGGCCGGAACTATTCCCGCCATCGGAAATACCAGCCAGAAAGGCCAATGGGCTTTCATCGTTAAAATGGCTACGGTATAAGCGCCAAAACCGAAAAAAACCGGTTGAGCTGCATTGATGTAGCCCACGGTCCACAAAGAATACACACCCAAAGCTAGAACAATATTAAGAAACAGTTGATTAATAAGATTTACGTAACGTGGAGAACTCACAAATACGGGGAGAACAAATAAGAATACTAATATTAGAATAAGGAAAATTGGCTGCCATTTTGGTGATTTCATTATCGTTTCCCCATTATACCTTCAGGCCTGATTAGTAAGACCAGGATGATGAATCCGAAAGCGAACATATAACTGTAAGTCCCAAGGTAAGTCATACCAAAGGAATCAACAAATCCAAGTATAAAACCTCCGGCAAGAGCGCCTGGAATACTACCGAAACCTCCGATCACAACTACCGCAAATCCTTTGAGTAACAATCCCGTTCCCATAAATGGATGAACATAAGAAATCGGCGCCAGTAAAACGCCGGCTGCTGCTGCCAGGCAACTGGCCACAACCCAAACAACGATACGTGTATTGGAAATATTTATTCCTTGTAAAGCGGCCGCTTCCGGGTCTTGCTGCAATGCCCTGATCGCTAATCCGATTTTCGTACGTTGGACAAATAGAAAAAGTAAAAATATCATCACTAGACTGCCAATGATGATCGGTACCCGCTCCAGAGGAAGAAATATGGAACCTACTTTCAGGTTTCCAGTGACTAAGGAAGGCACACCGTAGGGGTTGCCGCCAAATATCAGTAAAGCTATTGTTTGGAGTGCTCCAGTCGCGCCAAAAGTAGCCAGCGCAGGTTCCAGACCGCCCCTGTTACGCATCGGATAAAAAATACCCTTCTCAAATGCTATACCAAGAAGACTTACGATGACCATTGCTGCTATCGGCGCCAGGAAATAAGGCAACCCCCATTTAGCAATTACTAGATATGCTACAAAACCTGCAACCATTACGAACTCGCCATGTGCAAAATTGCACACGTCAAATATGCCCATAATCAATGTCAACCCAAGCGCAAACAACACATATATAAGACTCAAAGATATCCCGTTAATAAATGCTTGAATTGGAACCTGTAATTCCATGTCCTGGTTATCCTCAATACCTGATTTTAATTTGTCCGGCTTTTCGATAAAGCAGAACTTTCATTGTTTATTACCCGTCTTATGGCCTAACACCTCAACGGTGTATTTACTTATTCCTTATTATTTTAAATATTTGATACGGAGTTTTAATAGATAGGTGATGAAGTAAACTTGCCGATGCTTCATCACCTATCTTTATGCCCTGATAATTACTCTCTGCAAAAAACCAATTATAAAACTACCGACGTTAAGGATTTATCAATGCAGCGTTGGTATCCACTCCATTCTTAATAATTCCGAATATGAATGAATTCAACATCTGATGGTTAGCATCAGCACCGTAGAGTGCCTTGGCTGCACTCGAGCCGAACGTTGCACTTCCGCCGTTTGTTGCGGGATAAGGCCACGACTGAGTATTATCTGCCAGCATATCCCTGACAACCGTGGAATCTGCGTTCTTGGCGCGTGCGATGGCCGTAAACAAAACTGCCGCCTGAGAATAGAAATCCCAGGTCACGCCATATGCCTGGCCCCACTTCGCCACTTCTCTGGCAGGTAAATCTAAAACTTTCTGGCCCACCATAGGTGCCTCCATCGCCATGTTGGTAGTTAGCACCCCTTCCAGAGCTTCTTTCCCCGCTATCGGTAACATGTCAGTGGCCGAAGCCATGGCTGCATCAGATATGAGACCTTTATAACCTAAACCGCGAGCTTGCTTAATTATCAGCGCCACATCTCCGGTAGCAATCCCGCCGCTCATGTTGATGATATCCGGATTTTTAGCTAATACCTTGGTTAAAAGGGGTTGGAAGTCCGTTGTACCGCCATCAAAAAGAATATCGTCGGTTGTCGTCCATCCGACCGCCTTCGCGCCCAAATCACACACCTGGTTAGCGTACTGACCGTTGGAATTGTTTTGCGATATCTCGGCAACACTTTTTACATTGGGATACTGCTTTTTGATCCAGTTAAAGTATGGAGTTGCTTTCAATCCCATCGGTATTACTGTCCTGAAAGTGTAAGAATTTGTCGGTTGCTTTATTACTGCGTCATTAGCTACTGAAGCGAAGTTTATTACTTTTTGCTGAGACATCAGCGGCGCCATTGACACAGGAGTATCCGATTCAAACAGGAATAAATATCTTACTCCGTCTTGATAGATAAGTTGACGGACGTCATCGTTTGAGGTAGCGTCATCCCATTTGTTATCCAGAGTTTTTAACGTAATTGTATAATGTGTATTGCCGACAGTCACGCCGCCGGCGGCATTAAAATCATCAGCCGCGAGCTGGACTCCATGTAACACCGCCAAACCATAACCAGCGGCAGGGCCGGTCATCGGAGTGTCTACCCCGACCAGTATCGTGGCCTCTTTTGAAGCGCTGCCTGTAGTCGAGCTTGAAGACCCTTTGCAACCAACAGCCCCGCCTATCAAACTAAATACCATAAAAATAACAAATACACTTGTTAAAAGTTTTTTCAATTCTATCTCTCCTTTTATATTAAAATTCTTTGCGTACAAAGTTTTAACTTGTTTCTTAATTGCTTTGATAGTTCAATAAAAAGGCACCTCCTCAAGCAAAAATACTCTTTTCGTTAAGGCCGTAATTCTGTGCTCTTTGAAATTGATCAGTCTTCTTGTTAAAACGACTAATCATGAATACCAAAACTAGAGATGCCGCCATTAAAAAATCAACAAAAGCCCTTCCTTGCGGTTGATTGAACATCCTAATGAATTCAACTATAGATATTGATATAATATTCTATATCGAATAAATAAAATATATCGGAGTATACCATCAGTTTTTATGCATTGTCAAACATCCTGTGATACTGAATAATAGTTAAAAGTAAAAATAATTTAGACTTTTAACTAATGACCTGACTTAATAAAATCGGTCCACTTAATTGTTAGCCTGAAAAAAATAAATAGCCCCCCGGCAAGGCGGGAGGCATTTTGAGATTTTATAAATACTATCGATTTTAAGGGTTGGCCTTCTTGAGATTAATGTTTGATAAATTTCTTAACTAAACAAACGGTGCCATGATTGTGCATTAATTCATTCGGTAGTAAGACAGCATATCCTTTTAAAATGCGAAAGCGCGGCAAACCGGGAGATAGCGCCTTAACATAAATTCGGCGTTCTATTCACCGCTTGCCTGATTATTGTTCTCAACTCCTGCGGGGTGAAAGGTTTTGCCAGGAATAGATTCTTTTTATCGCTCAGGAAGTTTTTCACTTCCGTGTTCATCGTATCACCGGTTGTGAAAATTACTCTGTCCTCGTGACCGGGTTGCGCCTGCCGCAGGTACTCATAAAATTGCATTCCGTTCATGGCGGGTGTTCTGATATCGCTAAGATAGAGGTCATATTCGTTAATCCCGGCCATTTCTTTAGCAACCAGACCGTTACACGCCACGTCTACATCAAACCCTTCGGCGCTGAGTACTTTCACGGACACTCGGATGATTATCGGTTCGTCGTCAATTGCCAGTATTCTTTTTTTATTGTTTTCTGTTACCATGTTAGTAATTCCCCAATGTTAGTGAGCGTTAACCGGTAGTTCCACAACGAAGGTCGCTCCCTTCCCCTGTTGATTCCGGGCATATATCCTGCCGCCCTGGTTAGTGACAATTCCATAACAGATACTGAGCCCCAATCCGGTCCCTTTGCCGACATCTTTCGTCGTAAAGAAGGGATCGAATATACGGTTCATCAGCTCCGGAGGAATGCCGGGGCCGTCATCGGCAAATGAAATTTTAAGCATGTCATTCTGTTTTTCAGTAGAAACAGTTAAAACACCCCGACCGTGTGACTCGATCATCGCCTGTTCCGCGTTTAAGACAAGGTTGAGGAATACCTGCTGCATCTGAAAAGGGTCGGCCGTTATTGTGGGCACATCCGGAGCCATATGAGTAACGACCTGGATATTGTTTACTTTATGCTCATAAGCCCGCAGACTCAGCACTTCCTTGATTATTTCATTTATTTGGATTGATTGGATAGACATGACATGACTGCGCGCAAACGAAAGCAGATTCTTCACGATCCCGGCGGCGCGCCGTCCCTCTTTACTGATGGCTTCCAGATCCTCTTTCATTTCTGCCGGGACATCGCTCTCCAGCATGAGCTGGGATAAAGCGACCACTCCGGTTAAGGGATTATTGAGCTCGTGGGCAATGCCTGCCGCCATTTCACCGACCGAAGCCAGCCGGTCAGTCAGATAGAGTCTCTCCTGAATTTCCCGGTCTTCGGTAACATCACGGAACATGGCCAGGACTTCGTTTTTCTCCATCCTTATGATATCAGCGACCAATATCCTTTCCGCTGCGCCCTGTTTAATTCTGAACTCGTTTTTAAACTGGGATTTAACACCAGCCAGCACCTGTGATATCGGATCGATCAAATGGGAGGTAGGGATGATCTCTTCAATTTTTTTACCGTCAGCCTCATGCGTGCCTAATTTAAAAATATCCTCGAAGGCCTTATTTACGATGATAACCCGCCGGTCCTGTCCCACCACCGCGACGGCATTCGGGGTGCTTTCCAGAATGCGGTCGGTCAGGGCTTTTTGTTCCCGGAGTTGCAACTCTGCTTTATTACGTTCGGTAATATCTCTTAAGATGCCCAAAACGCCGACTAACTTACCGTCTTTTCTCACCGGTACGGCGTTGATCTCCAGGTAGATCGGTTCCCTGTTTTTCTTAACCATTTCAACCTGATAGGTAATAATACCAGGGCCGTCCAGTACTTTTTGCAAGTTTCCCATTACGATTTCCAGGTTTTTCCCGTCGATGATATGCGTCAATTCGCCGGCATTTTTACCGATCAGCTCATTCCTTTCATATCCGCCAATTTCGGTGAGCCTGGAATTGACATCGAGTATATTACCCTTGATGTCCAGTAAAATGATAATATCATTAACAGACTCAAAGATGGTGCGGTACTTTTCCTCCGATTCCCTGATCGCAATTTCGATTTGTTTACGCTCGGTGATATCGTGGATAATGGCAATTTCGGCATCCTGTCCGGGATATTCCAGTGCAGCCACATTTACTTCGACATCTAACCTGCCGCCGCTCTTGGGCTTCAGGCTTGTTTCGTAATGAGAAGGGATCTGCTCGCCTGCCATGCGCCGGTTATAGCGGTCAACCACGGTTTTCAGTGCCTGAGGGTGTAAGTAACTTGAAAAAAGTGTGCCCTGAATTTCTTCGACCGTGCCGCCCCACATTTCCGCCAGCCGCGGGTTGCAATATTTGACTGTTCTGTTCTGAATGATACAAATACCGTCCTTGGCGAGTTCCACTACATTTCTGTATTTTTCCTCGGACTCTCTTAACTCAGTCTCTATTTTTTTCCGCTCGGTGATGTCTCTGACACTGGTTACAAATCCTTTAAATTTCCCGGCAACATCTCTCATTGAGGCGGTATTTAACTCAGCATCAAATGTATGTCCGTCTCTTCTCAGGAGTTTGCATTCAAAATCCTTGATTTGTGTTTGTTCCATTGCCTTCATCAGATTCAAGAAGGACTCCAGCATCGCTTTTTCAGCTATCAATTGCGTGGCATTTTTCCCGATCAGTTCATCCTTGCAGGAATAGCCGTGCATTTTCAATGTGGCGTCATTGATATCCGTAATGCGGCCCTGCGGATCGGTGGTAATAATGCCTTCGGTCACAGCTTCGATCGTGCTGCGCACCTTTTCTTCGGAATCGGTCAGTTTTTCCAGTGTCTTGGCTAATTTCAGATTAGTGGCATCCACTTCTTGCATCTTGGCTAGCACATCGCTGTGCAGGCGGGCATTTTCAATTGCCAGCGACATTTGTCCGCTAATTGTTAACAGCAGTGATTTATCCTTTTCCTGAAATGGCTGCTTGCCCCTGCGGACGATCGTCATAACGCCGGCGCGTTGCTCCTGGTATATTATTATCACAGCCGCGAAGTGCGCCGGTGTTTGACCTGCAGCCAGTGATACGTACTTAGGGAATATGGCAGCGTACTCCGCGAAGTCCCCAAACAGAAAATTGTTTTCCGAACTGAACAGCTGACCGAAGGGTCCAACATCGAACCCGATTTGTTTAGCCCGGTCGACCATCAACGGCGGCATACCTACCTGAGCCACCAGTTCCAGCATCTTTTTATCCCTACCCAAAAAGTGAATGGAGATGGCATCAGCGTCAAAAGCTGATAAGATTTCATTCAATGTATTTTCGTAAACCTGACCGACTTCAAGCGAACTGGTGGCCTGTCTGGTTATACGGTTGATAGTTGCCAGTTCCAGGTTACGGTTTTGTAGAGACTCCAGCATTAACACGTTCTTCAGACCGAGGGCGCAGTGGGCTGTTATCGTTTCCAGCGTATTCTGCGTAACATGCCCGTCAATGAAAAACACCAGGCTGCCCCAGTACTTGCCGTCGACCATGAGCGGAGTAATCACAATCCGTTTGAGCGCGAGGATAGTCTGTATGGAATCGCAAAGAAGCTTTGGCCACACTCCATCCAGTAAATCGGACAACCGCTCCGTGATTATTGTCCGCGGATTTTCCCTGATGTCCCTGCTTATTTTCATTTTAGCCAGTTCGAACCGGAGTTTCCTGCTGTTGGATTCCTTACCAAGATTATCTGCTAAATTAAAACCGCCGGCTTTGAGCAGTTTGATAATACCCTCGTCACGTATTTTGGAGTAGTAAGGAGTAGTGAGATATTTTCCGGATTCATCCAGCGTTTGCAGCATGGCAAAGCCCACACCTGGGATATCTCTGGCCGATTCAACGACGAAAGACATCACATCATCAAGTGTGGTCCGTGATTCGATACCGAGCGCCATTTGCCGGACTTTCAACATCTGCGCAGTCGATTGAATATGCTCCTGCGAACTTAACTCAAGGGACCGCTCAAGCATGGCGCGGTCGCTGTCAAATTCCCGGTAGGCCTCATCCACGGCCTGTAGGAAATCCTGCCATTCCCGTTGAACGGGGATTTTGCCGGCAAAGCACTTCCGTATCTGGCGTTTAAGTAAGCTGTGCATGTCTGCCATCGGTTATTTCTCCAGAAGAGCCGTAATGGTCATCGTTTGATTGTGTAACTCGCATTTACCGCCTGTTGCTGTCGGGCAAATTTCTCCGTAAGAATAGAAACCGGTAAGCGCGGTTTTTTCGCCTAAAGCGTCACGCACCGCCTCGACTTCTTCCTCGGTTCTTTGCCGCAGTACCAGCTTCCTGCCGACACAGCTGATCAAAATAGCCAGATCAGGGGAAGCTGAACCGAAGGCAGAGTGAGCGGACTTGGCCGCGCTGGCGGCGCCGTCAATCAAACGGTCGAAATTAGCTTTCATCAAACGCGCATAGGATCCCTCGGGGATATCGCCGGCGAATGTCATACTCTGGTCTTTTTCATTGACTGCCAGTATGGTGCGTACTAATGGAGTGGCATTCTGCCCGGTGCGGACATTCAGCGGAAAAAGTAAGCCGGTAGCCGGTAAGCCGCGGGCATGTTCTCCCAGGTATTCCTTATACAATTCCAGGGCGGAGCGCCCATCCAATTCAAACAGGATATTCGCTTTCGAGCGGGTTACTATCCGTTCGGGGCCGAAGGGATCCCAACCGCCAAAAGAGCCGTAACCCACCTTTAACCGGGTACTGTACAAACCTAATGCAGAAATGGTGCTTTTTTCCGGGTGTACGCCGCCGTGTAATACTACTGTTTCATTGAAACGGTCGCTGTCTCCCGCTAATCCTCCGGTAACCCCAACGTTCTCCGGAAGATGCGTCAATAATCCTTTTGCCAGCTCACTGCCGTTAACGTTTATTCCGTCCGAAAGTATGAATACATGAACAAGATCTTTTCCGGCTAATGATTGCGCCAGGGAAGAGCCTGCCAGAAAGCTGCTGCCGCCTACTGCATCGAGATTGATCCTGGCGGTTTTTATCTGAGTATGTTCAAATTGCACTGCGGTAGTCACCAGCGAATTGTCTGATACTTGTGTATCCAGGATTTCGCCGGCAGTGGAACAACCCAGGATGTGGGCATCAGGATAAGCCTTCCGGACTTCAAGAAGCGGTTCTTGCTCTTTAAGCGCCTGGTTAGCGCCGAAAACCAGCACCAGCTGCGCCGACGCGCCCAACGCCGCGGATATTCCGGGTACCCAGCCGCTTTCCTCTTGCCATTTTCTTTGCTCTATTTTCATTATATCCTCGCGATACGGATAAAATTATCAAAGCCCCGATCCACGGGACCTGATTCGTGCATATTCAAGACGCCGGTATAAAACCTCCAGTGGTGAGCATTTGAAAATGGCCGGTCGGCGCCGTCCGTATTATCTCCGGTATTCGCACATACTTCCGGCAACTATTAATAACAACATTCATTACTATGTCACAAAATTTGACTGATAAACAGAGCCAAACGTCCAAATATCGAGAACCCTTGGTACCAATTTGGGATTATACTCTGAGTGAGTCAATCAATAACCCTTTCTTCCGCAACTGTATCAATCATTTTAACACTTTTTTATTTAGATTTATCTCCAATCTTTTGACTGGGGGATTTTTTCCAGCGCATTGAACGGTTTTACCTGATTGACGACCAGGTTACAGGTGCCTTCACGCCTGTTTAATGTGCCCTGTACGATCAGGAAAGGAGATCTGAATTTAAGTTCCTGACGTTCGTATACCTGCGGAAAAACCAGCAGCGGAATATGCCCGAACTCATCCTCCAGGGTGATAAATACCACTTTACCCCGCGGTCTCTGGCGGCGGATTACCAACCCGGCGGTCATCACTTCCGCGCCGTCCTTGAGACCGGCGATATCTTTGCTGCAGGAGATATTCCCGTGAAAACGCGGGCGTAATCTGGCCATGATATGCCCGGCGGGGAAGAGGCTGAGCACATTGTACTCATCCTTCATACTTTCCCAATCGCCGGGGCGCTCCAGATCCACCATATCCTGCTGCACCGGCAGCGGTAATGCTAATTGCGAATTGATGGGGCGGTACCTGAGTCCGATTTCCCATTTCACCTTTCTGCGGTTCGGTTCCAGACTATCGAAGGCGCCGGCGCTGGCCAGATTGTGGGCCACCTCTTCCAGCACGCCGGTGCTCTCCAGGAAATGCCCGATGCCGGTAAAAGGGCCGTGTTTTGCCTGCCCGGCCTCGATGTCTTTCGCGGCTGCGCCGCCCAGTCCCAGGACATTCAAAAAACCCAGCCGGACGGCATTGTTTTCGATGACGCATATGGAGCGGCTCTTATTGATATCCGGATTCAGGATCTGTATGCCGTGCCTGCGGGCGTCTTCTTTCAAAGTTTCCAGGTTATAGAAACCCATCGGCTGCTGGTTGTAAATACCCACAAAAAACTCCAGCGGATAATGGTACTTCAGCCAGGACGCCTGATATGCCGTCACCCCGAATGCGAAGGCATGCGATTCAGGAAACATATACTGTCCGTTGAACTTTTTAAAAACATTTTCCGCTGCGCCGTCGCTCACCCCCCTGTTTCTGGCGCCTTCCATAAATTCCAGGTGGAACTGTTTGATCAGTTCATCATTGTGCCGCCGTCCGAAGGCGCGGCGCATCTGGTCGGCCTTATTGGGACTGAACCCGGCAACATCGATGGCTAACTGGTTCACCTGGTCCTGAAACAGGACAATACCCAGCGTGCGTTCCAGCGCGCGTTGTTCCAGCGGGTGGTCGTAAGTAACCGGCTTCTTTTTGGTGCGCCGCAGCAGGTACTCATGGACGCCGTTATTGACGCCCACGCCGGGGCGCACGGCGGCGACCTCATGCGCCATATCCAGCAGATTGCGGGGGTGCAGCCGCGTGATCGTTTGCATCTGCGCCGCCGATTCTACCTGAAAGATACCGATGGTATCTCCCTTGCACAGCATATCGTAGACTGCTTTATCCTCGAAATCGATGCGCGACAGATCGATCCTTTTGCCGGTGCTTTTTTTGATCAGCTCCACCGCCTCCTGCAGCTGGGAAAGCGCGCCCAATGCCAGAAAATCGATTTTTACGAACCCTGCATCATCGATGCTGTCTTTGTCCCACTGGCAGACATAACGCCCGTCTATCGCTCCCCTGACCACCGGCACAATGTCAATTAACGGCGTGGAGGAAATGATCATCCCGCCCGGATGCTGCCCCATGTATTTCGGAAAGCCGTCCAGTTCGGCGGCCAGCCGTACCAGATCCCGCCAGACCGGCGTGTTTATTTTCTCCTGAAAATGCTCGGATTTCTGCATCTGCTTTTCCACATGGCGGGAGCTGCCGTAATGATCAGACTGCTTGGACAGTTGGTCCACCTCTTCCGGCGGCAGACTGAGGGCTTTGCCCAGGTCCCTGATCGCCCCCCTGATCTGATAGGTGGCAATGGTGCCGGTCAGGGCGGCGCGCTGCCAGCCCCATTTCTGATGGGTACGCAGGATCAAATCCTCCCGGATGCTGCGTGGAAAATCAAGGTCGATATCCGGGACGTTGGTCATCATATCGTCCGGTAAAAAACGCTCCAGCGATAATTTGTATTTGAGCGGGTCGATATGCGACAGCCCGATGAGGTAGCCGATGAGCAGAGAGACGGAAGAACCGCGGCCCCTGCCCGGCGGATTTTCCTCCAGCGATAAGGATGGGTCGCTCAGACCCTGTTCGATCATCACTTCCCGTCCCAGTTT
>PMBW01000279.1:0-775 GCA_003153075.1 Dehalococcoidia bacterium
TACCGGGAAAGATTCTCCACCATCGGGCTTTTTGAAAATCGGGTTTATGCGGGGATTCCCGAAATGTTATCGGCCTTACAGACCAATTCTTTTAAGTTGTATGTGGTTACTTCCAAACCGAAGATTTTTACAGATAGGATTCTGGAACATTTTCAGCTTGCGGCCTGGTTCGCCGGTATCTACGGCACCGAGTTGAACGGGAGCTTTGATAATAAGGCCGACCTGATAACATTCATTCTGAAGCAACGGAACTTACACGCGGAAGAAACGGTAATGGTCGGGGATAAAAAAGAAGACATCAGCGCGGGAAAGGCGAACCGGACAAAGACGATCGGAGTGACTTACGGTTACGGAACTAGAGAGGAAATCAGCGATGCAGCGCCGGATTATGTCTGCGGGAGCCCGGCGGAGATTCGAAAGATAGTAATGGGGATGAAATAAATAAAAGAGACTATATTTGAACTCCCCTCACTCCAGTCTCTCCCGAGGCAAGCCTGGGAGAGAAGAGTACGTTTAATACCCACTGCGTTTATTGCTTTAAACGGAGCTATCATTCGCATAGTTTGTTGCGCGCAGAGATTACCACGCCGCTACGTTCCTTGCAATGGTAATTTCCCTCACCAGTAAATCAATGGGCGATAAATTATCAGGCAGAATATGAACTTTTTGTACAACTCTCTCTCAATCTCTCCCTAAAAGGGAGAGAGGATGGCGTTTCTGCTGCTATGGCAATTTTATGCTCACTGAGTTTTATTGCGCACGTATACATTATGAG
>PMBW01000279.1:794-4206 GCA_003153075.1 Dehalococcoidia bacterium
TCCAGCGGGTCGCACATTTCTTTCTGATTGGCGCCAAAGCCGAAAGCAACGGCATCAAAGACCATGCCGTTTTGCTCGATTTTCATTCTAAGGTGGCCGTTATCGCTGCCCATCGTACGGCAATTGACCACTTTGACATTGCGGGTAAGAAAAGTAGGCTGGGGATTAGCCTGACCGAACGGTGCCAGCTGCTGAATGGTGCGGTAGGCATTGCCCGCGAGTTCTTTCAGCATCACCTCGGCGTCAATATCGATCTTCGGGCGGAGGTCGACGCCGGTGAGCGTGGTTTCAGCGATTTTTTGCATCCTCTCGTACAGTAGGGGTAAGTTGTGGGTCAGGATCATGAAACCGGCGGCGCCTTTATGCCCGCCGAACTCCAGAAACAGATCGCGGCATTGGGTCAGCGATTCGATCAAATTGAACTCGGGAATACTGCGGCAGCTGCCGGTACTGATCTTTTTGCCGGTGCGAATTACCATAGAAGGACGGTAGAATTCATCCGAGAGTTTATTCGCCACCAGGCCGGAAATGCCAGAGGAAAAATCGTCCACTTTGACCATGATCAGCGATTCCAGTTTGGCGGCCAGCACCTGTTCGCGGGCTACGGCGGTCGCTTTGGTGGTGACCTGCTGGCGTTCAGTATTCTTCTGCTCCAGCCAGTCGGTTAACGCCGAGGCTCTGGCCTCTGAATCGGTCATCAGCAGTTCATAGCTGGGTAAAGCATGGTCCATGCGGCTGGCGGTATTCAATCTGGGCGCGATCGTCCAGGTGATGTTTTCCGAGGTCAGCGAACCGGGGGTAGAGCCTGCTTTCGCCAACAATTGACAGAGGCCAAGACGGGGAACGGCATTGATCCTTTTTAAACCCTGATTGACGAGATAACGGTTTTCCCCGAGCAGCGGCGTCATATCGGCGACGGTGCCAAGGGCAACCAGATCGACAACTTCTTCCAGTTGGGATTCTTTATCAACGCTTTTTAACAGCGCCTGTAACAGTTTGTAGGCCACGCCGACGCCTGCCAGTTCGATAAAGGGGTAGCGGCAAGCCGCGATCTTGGGATTGACCGCAGCAAAGGCCGGGGGCAATTCTTCCGTCGGGGTATGGTGGTCGGTAATGATGACATCGATACCGAGGCGGCTGGCTTTTTTCACCGGTGTAACGCCGGTAATACCGCAATCGACGGTGATAATCAGGCTGACGCCCGCTTTTTTCAACTGTTCAACTGCCGTGATCTTCAGGCCGTGCCCTTCGTTAATGCGGTGCGGGATATAGGGAATAGCCTCAACATTAAAGGCGCGCAGGCCTTGCACAAGCACAGCGGTAGAAGTAATGCCGTCGGCGTCAAAATCGCCGTAGACTGCAATTTTTTCACCGCCGAGAACAGCGCGGTAGATACGCGTGACCGCCTTCTCCATATCCGGCAAAAGAAACGGATCGGGAGACAGGCTTTTATCCATGCGCAGAAACGGTTCGACCTGGGCAGCATCAGCCAGCCCCCGGTTAAAGAGAATCTGCGTCATTAACGGCGGCAAGTCGCATTTAACCAGTGGGTGTCCACGCGGCACCGGCGGTAGAATGTGCCAGCGTTTATGATTCAAGGCTAAGCCTCGCTGTATTTTCTGATGATAAGGCACGAGTTATGTCCGCCGAAGCCAAAAGTATTGGATAAAGCTGTCTTTACATTGACCCGCCGCGCGGCATTAGGCACGTAGTCCAGGTCGCACTCCGGGTCCGGATTCATTAAATTCATCGTGGGTGGAACGACGCCGTTTTGAATAGCCATGACCAAAATCGCCGCTTCGATCGCTCCGGCAGCGCCGATCATATGCCCGGTCATGGACTTAGTGGAACTGATTGGCACTTTATAAGCATAATCGCCGAAAACAGTCTTGATAGCCCGGGTTTCGATCTTATCGTTCAATTCGGTAGAAGTGCCGTGGGCATTGATATAATCGATGTCGGTCGGCTGGACGTCCGCCTTACGGAGCGCCATTTTCATAGCACGGACGGCGCCCTCGCCGCTTTCTGTGGGGGAGGTAATATGGTAAGCGTCGCTGCTGGCGCCGTAACCGATAATTTCCGCGAGGATATGCGCGCCGCGCTTTTTCGCAAAATCCAGGGTCTCCAAAACGAGGATCGCGGAACCTTCGCCGATGACAAAGCCGTCGCGCTGAGCGTCGAAGGGACGGGAAGCAGTCTTGGGATCGTCGTTACGGGTAGACAAAGCGCGGGCCGCATTAAAACCCGCGACGCCGATGGGATTAATAACAGCCTCCGCGCCGCCGGAAATGATGGCGACACCGTCACCGCGCTTGAGGATTTCATAGGCATTACCAATGGCATCGGAACCGCTGGAGCAGGCCGAAGTGGAGCAGACATTCGCGCCCTTTGCGCCGATATTGATGGAAATCTGGGCGCCCGCCATATCGGAGATCATCATCGGGATAAGGAAGGGACTGACCCTGTCCGGCCCTTTTTCGTTCAGTATTTTCAATTGTTCGGAAAGGGTGGTGAGGCCGCCGATGCCGCTGCCGACCATGACGCTGATATCGTTGCGGTTGCTGTCGTCAATTACTAATTGCGCATCTTTAATGGCTTCCTGGCTGGCCCCCACGGCCAACTGCGTAAACCGGTCCATGCGGCGGACCAGTTTGCGGTCGATATATTTATTAGGATCAAAATCCTTCACTTCTGCGGCGATCTTGGTAGCATGATTGGTAGCATCGAACAGGGTGATCTTATCAATGCCGGATTTGCCGTTGATCAGACCGTTCCAGGTGGTGACGGCATCCAGTCCCAGAGGGCTGATAATACCGATACCGGTGATAACTACGCGATGATTTCCGTTGATTGTGGCCACTTCTTCCTCCCCTAACAGGTAATAAATTGTTCCGGAATTTGATGTCTCCGGAACATGGTTAGTATAATGGATTAGCAGGTTTCCAGTCAATTTGACACATACTGCGACCCTCTTGACTCCGCTTTCCGAAGGTAGTTATTATCAGATGAAAATCGCTTTAGAGACGTTAGGTTGTAAACTGAACCAGGCCGAAACAGAATCGCTGGCGCGGCAATGCATAGAAGCCGGTTATGAGCTTGTGCAAAGTCCCGCGGAGGCGGATGTTTATATTCTGAACACCTGCACGGTCACGCACACCGCCGATGCCAAGGCCCGGCATCTGCTGCGTTCGGCGCGGCGGCAGAATCCGCATGTTTACATTATCGCCGCCGGTTGTTACGCGCAGCGGGCGAATCTGGAACTAACCGCCATCGAGGGCGTTAACCGGGTCGTAGATAACAATGAGAAAGTAAATCTGCTGCAGATAATAAAAGCAATCCCGCAAAAAGTGCAGATTGTGAAAGAAACTACAGGCACAAGCTCCCCTTTCCGCACGCGCTCTTTTATCAAAAT
>PMBW01000238.1:0-146 GCA_003153075.1 Dehalococcoidia bacterium
TACTTTTTTCTCCAGGGCGCAAGATGCTGTGAATCTCGAAGAGACAAAACAAATTTTTAGAGAAGCAAACGAGTACGTTGCGCGGCAGCACTTCGCAATCTCCTTGTTGCAAAAACCGGCGCAATACGCCCTCTGTCAGCCGTGGC
>PMBW01000238.1:273-6412 GCA_003153075.1 Dehalococcoidia bacterium
GAGTGCGGCTCAAATGAGACCGTCAACGATTTCCCCGCAGCCTTGATCGTCGACTCCCGCACACTGATCTGATGCGGTTTTTCCATGGTATTTTCCGCCTTGATATCCTGTCCGTTGATTATGGAAACCTGCACATTCCCCGCAAATTGCCCGTCGGCCAGAGATACGGCGGCTTTCAGGGCGTCGGTTTTACTCTGGTTCACCACGTAGACCACCAGCTGCTTGCGGGCTTTATCCAGCGTAGCAGCGACATCGAGGGTGCGGATACCGCTGTAAGAGCGGTTCTTGTAGGTGCCGGAGAAGGTATCGCCGTACCAGAAGACATCTAGCGCGAGTTGTCCGCAGGTGCGGTTGTACACTTCAAACGGGTAGAAGATCGCCGGCAGCAGCACCGGGTCGTCAGGACGCTCCGGGTTGATCATGCCCATAAAAGTCGGCATCGGGGTAAAATTCGCCATCCGCACTGAACCCGCATGGCGGATAAAGGCATTCAGGTACAAGCCGGTCACCACCGCGTCCTCGAGGGTGATTACCATCTTGTGCTCATGGCGGCGGACATCCTTACTTTCCGCCGGAAGGCGCATGATCCCCCACTCATCCCTGGCGAGGGTGACCGGGGTGTCCCTGCGCAACCCAGACGGAACGCGCATCATCCCCCACTCGTCCACCGCGAGGGCGATGTTATGTCTAATGCCGTGTTCCAGGCTGACGGCGCGCAGCAACCCTTCGTAGGCGCTCAAACGTTCGTTAAAGTCCTCGGCAAAAGCCATCAGGGTTTCATATGGGTCTTCGGGGGACGGATGGGAGTAACGGTGCAGGGCCAGGTAATCGATCCGTTCGCCGGTCTGTTCCAGCATTAACCGGGTGCGTTCCACCCACTCGGTTTTTTTATTCAGATCCCCGGGGCTGAGCGGGAAGTCTTCCCAGCTGCAGACCGCCGATGCCACCAGTTTAATGTCCGGGTCGGTCCGTTTCATGACCTTGCTGTATTCGGTGATAGCGCGGGCGTATTCCTGCGGTGTTTTATAACCGATCTGCCCGGCGCTGTCCACTTCGTTGCCGATTCCCCAGTATTTCACCTTGTGCGGTTGCTCAAAGCCGTGCCGGCGGCGCAAATTTGCTAATGCGCTGTCTGTGGCGCCGTTGCAGTATTCCACCCAATCGGCGGCTTCCCGCATGTCGCCGTCCCCGCAGTTCACGCATAGATACGGCTCGATGTTCAACGCGCGGCACAAACGGATGAATTCATTAGTGCCGTACTGGTTCTGGACGAGGCACCGCCAGGCCAGGTCATGCCGGGCCGGACGTTCCTGCCGCGGCCCCACACCGTCCTGCCAGCGGTAGCCGGAGGCGAAATTGCCGCCGGGGAAACGCATGTTGGAAAAGTTCATTTTCTCCAACGCAGTGCGGACGTCGGCGCGCAGGTTATTTTTATCCGCGTGGGGAGAATCGCCCAGATCCATGTAGGCAAACCTGGTATCCTGATACCCCAGTTCCATGTACCCGCCGAAAACATTACGGTCGATGTCGCTCAGGATGCGCTCAAGATCAATTTTAATATGGTTCATCACAAACTCCTTACAATAAATTAACCCCGCCGGTGGCTGTATTATAATCCTTTACGCGGCAATAATTAAGAGATTCCGGGAGCTGAAAAACAAAAAAGAGGGGAGCGTATTCCCCTCTTTCTCATTCAGTAGTCCGGTTATTTTTTGTGAGCGCAGTAATATTCGATCGCCTTCGTCAGGAAACCGGGCAGATCTTTATGATATTTTTCCAAAGTGTTAGCGAATCTCGGATCCTGACTGTAGGCCCGCCCCAGCCCCAGCACGGCTGCGTCGGAATAGCGGCTGAAGTTCTCCAGCCACCCGCGCCATTTCGCTACTTCGGCCTGCACGATCTTGCTATCCGCGCCTTTGGGCATGTTATCCGCGATGGTGCGGAAAATTTTATCGCTTTCCGCCTGCAGCGCGGCGAATTTTTCTTTACCCATTTTTTTCACGCGCGCTTCACTGTCCTGCAGCGTTTTTTCTCCCCACTTCTGCCGCACTTCCTCGCGGTATTTTTCGATCTCTTCGTCGCTGAACCCCTGATAATATTCTTTTATCTCCATTTTAGATTCTCCTTTTAGGTTTTTGACGGTTTTTTCGATTGTGCCCAGCAGCTCATTGATGCGTTCCTTGCGTTTCTCGAGCAGCGCCTTGTGTGATTGCAGCGCATTCAGCACATTAAAGTCCGGTTGCGAAAGGATGATTTTAATATCATCCAGGTTAAAATCCAGCTCCCGGAAGAACATGATCTGCTGCAGCCGCACGATGGCCTTTTCGCCGTACTGCCGGTAGCCGTTCGCGCTNNAACTTCTTGATCGTATAAACCATCTTGCCTAAATCATAAACTATGACGTTACGTCAGTGTCAAGGGGGTGTGGTTGCGAGTTTCCACCTTGAAATCAGTGCGTTACAGTCCCCGTGATGGGCATTTTGCTTGACGAATAATTGCTACGGCTTTATGATTGTTCTCATTACTGAAAAAAGGACAACAACATTGGAAAAGAAAACCGGCAAGTGGTGGGAAAAATTAGGGAAGCCGCAGTACGGCGGCGAATTAAATATCCGGCTTAACCGGAAAATCGTAAATTTTGACCCTTATTACGGGGTGCACCTGACCCAGATACACACCGCCTGGATGGAAAAAATGTTCGTGGACGATTGGTTGATGGACCCATCCGTCTGCGATTACCGGATTGGTGAGCGTCCCGGCTCCGGGGTCAAAGGCCACCTGATCGAAAGCTGGGAATACGCTGACCCCTACACCTTTGTCGTCCACGTGCGTAAAGGCATCCGTTGGCAGGATATCCCGCCCGCCAACGGCCGCGAGTTTGTCGCCGACGATATCGTATTTCACTTTCACCGCATGTACGGCCTCGGCAGCGGCTACAGCAAACCCAGTCCGGCACGGGCTGATGTTGTGGCTTTCAAAGAACTGGTTTCGGTGACCGCGTCCGACAAATACACCGTCGTGTTTAAGTGGAAAACAAATAACCGCGAGTTGATTAATGACGCACTGCAGGAAGTCGGCACTTCGCTCTGTATCGAAAACCCGGAGGCGGTGAAAAAATGGGGCGATGTGCGGGACTGGCATCATGCCGTCGGCACCGGCCCTTTTATTTTGAAAGAGTTCATTCCCGATGTTTCGGCTATACTGGTCAGGAATCCCAACTACTGGGGACACGATGAACGCTACCCGGAAAATAAACTCCCCTACCTGGATACAATAAAAATGCGGATCATCCACGATCAGGCAGAGACGCTGGCAGAAATGCGCGCCGGCAGGATCGATGTCGCCGACCAGATCAACCCGGTGCTGGCCGCGGCAATGCGCAAAACGAATCCGGAAATACTGCAGATCGGCCATCCGCCAAACACTGCCACGACGATCGATCCGCGTAATGATCGACCTCCTTTCAATGATATCCGCGTGCGCAAGGCGATGCAGCTGGCGATTGATCTGAAGGGCATCGCGCGGGATTATTATAAGGGCACCGTCGAGCCGTACCCTGCCACTTTAACCTCCCGGAATTTAACGGGTTGGGGGCTGCCGTACGAAGATTGGCCGCAGGATTTAAAGGATGAATATGAATATAAGCCGGATCTGGCGCGGAAATTACTCGCCGATGCCGGTTATCCCCACGGCTTCAAAACCCATATCATCGCCGATACCACCGGCGACATGGAATTGTTGAAAATAGTTCAGTCCTACTTCAAAGATGCCGGTATCGATATGGAAATCCGCCCCATCGATTCCACCGAGTGGATCGCTTTTGTCCTGACCGGCCGCAAGCACGACCAGTTGACCCAGCGCACGGTATCGCCGTTAGGTCACGGCTATGAACCGATCCGGCAGCTCAGCCGTCTGCACACAGGCTACTCTTCCAATTACCTGATGGTCAGCGACCCTGTTTTCGACGCTTTCCAGCCGAAAGCGATCGCCGCTACGAACGAAGCAGGGGTGAAGCAGGTCTTGCGGGAGGCCAACGAATATGTCGCAAGACAGCATTTCTCCATCTCCCTGCTTTCAGTCGGCTCCTTCAGCCTCTATCAGCCGTGGCTCAAAGGCTTTCACGGTCAGTTCGGGGCAGTGTGCTCGGCAGCAGGCAGCCCGCAATTGCTTTTCTTCTATCCGGCCCGTTTCTGGATCGATAAAGAAATGAAGAAGAAAATGGGACACTAAAAAAAGAATCAAGAGACAATAATCAATAATCAAGGAAATTCGAATATCGAAATACTAAATAATTTCAAAAGATAAATTGATGAAAATGCAGCATCCGTCCCTGGTCGCGGATAGAGAGATTCAAGTTTTAGCTATCGATGTTAGGTCCGGTTAAAAAATATGGCGCATAAAAAAGAGGCCGGGATTTCCCAGCCTCTTTCAGTTTAATTTTAAAACCGTTGATTACTCCTCGATGGCTTTGGTGACCATATGTGACGACCAGCCGGGAAGATAAGCCGAGTGTTTACCCGGGCCGCCGACCACGATAATGTGCAGGTCCTCCCTCACCATTGTGGGCGGCACGGAGGAATCTTCCGGCCAATCACCGAAATGCTTCATCCTGGCTCTTTCGTAAAAGGCCTTACGCGGGATGCGGGAGGTATCCCAGAGGTAATCGCGCAGGCTTTTCTTGGTGTAACCGGCTTTTGCAATTGTTGCGGCATGTTCGGGACCGAGCGCCAGCATGGCATCCCCTTCGCCGCCGAGTGTACCGCGGACGTTGTTACTGCCTAAGGTCGCCATACTGCCGACGATCGTGGATAATACTTCTTCCGCACTCAGCGCATCGTGGTCGTTAATATTGTGCGGGTTTTCCAGTCCGACGATACTTACAGTGCTCGTTCCCGGCGCAAACCCCCTGCCAACGCTGAGCGGTTCCCAGGGACTGTCTTCTTCATTTTCGGCGATGCAATACACATATTTACTCGGCTGACCCTGACAGGACATGTCGGTCTTGCCCGGGAAAGCGCCGCCGATATTCATCAGCATCAGCCTGACGGCCCGTCCGAGAGTAGCATTACTGCGCCACCCCGGCCCGAAAGCCCCGGACTTGCTGTTAATATCCAATTTTTTCGCGATCGGCCCGTTAACGATCAGTAAAGGCGCCACCGGATGCGTAGTCGGCTGCATGCCCATCATGTCAACCGGCTTCTCGCACATTGCGGAAACAGCGGCAATTAATACCGGCATATATTCAGGAAGGCAACCTGCCATTACCGCATTGATAGCAATCTTTTCTACGGTCGCTTCTCCCCAACTGGGAGGAACAGAAGCGATAGCATCAGACGGAGCCCTCTTAGTGCCGGCTAACATTCTTTCCACAGCTTCTTCCGTGGGAGGAAGGATCGGCAGGCCGTCCGTCCAGCCCTTGGAGAAGTATAGATTACTGACGGCTTCAGCGGAATCAGCTACCGTTATTTCTTCGGAGGTCAACCTTTTACTCATAATAATCCCTTCTTTCCTTACTGTTGAATTGCCTGGCAAGTTACAATTTGCTGATGATCAGGTCGATGATCTTGTCAGCTTTAGCCTTAACTTCCTCGGCGCTGATACCGCCGATCGGATGCGGGACAACTGCCAGCGGCAGGTCGGGCATGCCCAGGCCTTTGCTGGTAAACTTGGCCAGAAACTCAAAGCGGTCGCTAACAACAGTAACGGTCGGTTTTCCTTTTTTCTGGAAGTTGACTGAGGCGTGGATACACCACGTCGTGCAGCCCCCTCAATCACCCATGGCGACTACCACCATATCGGCGGCAGCGGCCATTTCCTCCAAAATCGAAGCTTCCGGGCCGGCGCCTCCGCCTTCCCAATGCTTCCAGACAGTTCCTTTCAGGGCGAACCTGCGGGAGAGTTGATCTTTGATTTCATTCAGTAGAATATCGCCGTTCGGTTTATGGTTCCACATGAAACCGATTACCTTGCCATTCAAGTCATGGCTGGCGGCGCTGATTTTTGTTTCTTTGATCTTGGCTTTGGCGGTGGGATCGAGCACTTTAATGGTTCGTTCCATATCCAATGTCTCCTTTTTGCTGAATATCGCGGAAATGCGAGTTTAGTGCTGTGCGAATTCGTAAACGGCGGCTGTTTTCAC
>PMBW01000302.1 GCA_003153075.1 Dehalococcoidia bacterium
TAATTAGAAACTATCGGGGGCAGGGGCTGCTCCCTGTATCAGGAGGGGTATTATGCCACGAGTTAAGAGAGGGGTAACCACCCACGCAAAACATAAGAGTGTTTTAGCGCTGACCAAGGGTCACCGCGCATCAAAACATAAGCTTATCAAACGCGCCAAAGAATCAATGATCAAATCATTGTCTTATGCCTATGCGCACCGGCGTGAACGCAAAGGCGATATGCGGCGTCTCTGGATTACCAGGGTCAATGCAGCCAGCCGTTTGCAGGGTATGACCTACGGTGAGTTTATGAATGGTTTGAAGAAATCAGGCGTCGTGATCAACCGCAAGCTGATGGCTGATATGGCCGTCAGAGAGCCGGAAGCCTTTGTCCAATTGGTTACCATTGCTAAAAAATCAGTATAAAATAAGACTCTCCTCCGCGATTTAAATAATCTCATGATACAGCGTCTTAGTGAACTGAAGCAGACCGCCCTCCGTGAATTGGATGCCGTGAATGACCTTTCCAATCTGGAGTATTGGCGTGTCCGCTATTTGGGCCGGAAAAGCGAACTGACCAACATGCTGCGCGGCCTCGCGGAATTGCCGATCGAAGAACGCAAAACCGCCGGGGCTCTGGCCAACAGTATCAAGGGCGAGTTGGAGTCTATTCTCGGGACAAAAACCGAAACCCTGAAAACCGCATCCCAGCAGCAAACCCTGCGCGCGGATGAATCTGTCGCGGCGCGCGGCGATATTACTTTACCCGGCCGCCCCATGCCGTCCGGGCGTTTGCATCCGATCACCGAAACATTCAACGAAATCTGCGATATCTTTGTTTCCCTTGGTTTCCAGGTCGTGGAAAGCAATGATGTCGAACTCGATTATTACAATTTCGATGCCTTGAATATGCCTCCCGAGCATCCGGCGCGCGACGATATGAACTCGTTCTGGGTTGATTATGAGAACGAACACGGGCAGCGCACCATGGTATTACGCACCCACACTACGAATGTGACCGCGCGTTCTATCGCCACGATGAAACCGCCGATCCGTGTGATCGAACCGGGCCGGGTCTACCGCTATGAAGCCACCGATGCTACACACTTGACGATGTTCCATCAGGTGGACGGCGTGGCTGTGGATAAAAATATCACAATGGCCGATTTGAAGGGCGTATTCTATGATTTTGCCCGCCGTTTTTACGGAGAAGGCCGCCGGGTCCGTTTCCGCCCCGATTATTTCCCCTTCGTTGAACCGGGCGTTGAAGTCGCTGTGGAGTGCGCGGTCTGTCACGGCAGCGGCTGCCGTCTTTGCGGCAGCAGCGGCTGGATCGAACTGGGCGGCGCCGGTATGGTGCACCCGCGTGTTTTAGAGCGCGGCGGCATTAATCCCGAAGAGTATACCGGTTTCGCATTCGGTTTCGGCATCGACCGGGCGCCAATGCTGCGCTACGGTATTGAAGATCTGAGATTATTCTTCGGCTCTGATTTACGGTTCTTGAGGCAATTTTAAATGAAAGTTTCGCTCAATTGGCTGAAACAATATGTTGATGTTAAACTGCCCGTGGCCGAGATTGCCGACCGTCTGACGCTGGCTGGCATTGAAGTTAAAAGCACTAATGTTATCGGCGCGAATTGGGAAGGCATCACTGTCGGTAAAATCCTGGAAGTAAATCAGCATCCGAACGCCGACCGCCTGCACCTGGTCACCTTGGATTTAGGCAGCCGTTTGGAAACTGTCGTCTGCGGCGCGCCCAACGTCGCCGTGGGGGCCAAAATTGCGTATGCGCCGATCGGCACGAAAATGATCGACGGCCATACCGGCAAAGTGGAAGTCCTCAAACCGGCCAAGATCCGCGGCGTCGCCTCTAACGGCATGTGCTGTTCGGAGAAAGAGCTGGGAATTTCTGAAAACCACGAAGGTATCATTATTTTGCCGGTAGATACAACAGTCGGCGCCACGCTGATGGATGTTCTCGGCGATGCGATTTTTAATCTGGAAGTAACCCCCAACCGCCCCGATTGTCTGGCCATGACCGGCCTGGCGCGGGAGATTGCGGCTACTACCGGTTCCGCATTCCATTTGCCTGATGACTCGTATTCTGAAGCTGATGTGCCGATCACAGGACGGGTCTCGGTAGAAATCCAGGACCCGGATTTATGTCCGCGCTATTGCGCGACCCTGATCACCGGTGTCAAGATCGGGGAATCCCCGGAATGGATCAAGAAAAAACTGATTTCCTACGGTATGCATCCGATTAACAATATAGTTGACATAACTAACTTTGTCATGCTGGAATACGGGCAGCCGCTGCATGCATTCGATTACGAAAAAATACAGGGTAAAGGCATTATCGTCCGCCGCGCGAAAAGCGGTGAGAAGATCACCAGTCTGGACGGCGTGGAACGGACATTAACCCGCGACATGCTGGTAATTGCCGATAAAGAACGCGCCGTCGCCGTCGCCGGAATTATGGGCGGCGCCAACAGCGAGGTTTCTGAAAATACAACCGCGATCCTCCTGGAATCCGCTAGTTTTAAGGCGACCAGTATCCATTTTACCGGCCGGACGCTGGGAATGCCCAGTGAGGCTTGTGTGCGTTTTGAGCGGGCTATCAGCCCGGAGATGACCATGCCGGCCCTTAAGCGGGCAACGCAATTGATGGTAGAACTGGGTGGCGGTCAGGCCGCGCAGGGCATTATCGATGTCTATCCCGGTAAAATTGAACACAAACCGATCAAAATCTCCGTTGCTTCGGTGAAAAGAACGATGGGTTTGGAATATAGCCTCGACCAGATCGTCACATCACTGACCGCGCTGGGATTTGAGTGCCATGTAGATAAAACGACGTCGTCGGTAGCGGCCAAAGCCCCTTACTGGCGCAGCGATATTAATATCCCGGTGGATGTCATCGAAGAAGTAGCCAGAATTCAGGGTTATGAGCAAATTCCCACTACCTTACTTGCTCAGGCGATCCCCCTGCAGAAACCGGCGCCGCTGACCGCGTTAAAACGCCGTGTTAGAAACATTATGGTCGGCTACGGTTTCCAGGAACTGGTTTCGTTCTCCCTGACCAATATGGATGTTTTAGTTAAATTATCTCCGGAAATAAAGAAGCCGGAACCGTTACCCGTGCATATTGCCAACCCGGCGTCTTCGGAGCAGGAATACCTGCGCCCGACTTTACGCGCGGGTTTATTGGCGGCCTTAGCTTTAAACAAGGCTTTCATGGATGAAGGCTTGCGATTGTTTGAACTGGGTAAAGTTTATCTCAACCGCAATGAGAATTTGCCGGACGAACCGGATATGCTGTGTGGCGTACTCTGCGGCCCCCGTGCCGAACAATGGTGGCAGGGCGCCGGCGAACCCGTTGATTTCTTCGATGCCAAGGGTGTCATCGAAGGTCTGCTGAAACAAACCGGCGTTGCCGCTAAATTTGAAAAATCGTCAGATGATAATCTGCATCCGCTGAATCAGGCAGCGATCGTTGTCGACGGTAAACAGATCGGCGTCGTCGGGGAATTGCATCCCTCCGTCAAAGAGCATTTTGAATTGACGCAGACGGTTTATCTCTTCGAGATCAACATACCGCTGCTATTACCATTGATTAGAGATAAGGCCTATCACCAGATCCCGAAATTCCCGGCCACGGTGCGCGATATCGCATTGGTCGTGGATAGCAGCGTGACCCATCAGCAGATATTGGACACGATGAAAGGCTTCTCGCTGGTCACCGATGTAGTCCTCTTCGATGTTTATTCCGGCGGCCAGGTGCCCCCGGGCAAGAAATCGATGGCATACCGCCTGACCTTCCAATCCCCGGATAAAACCCTCACCGACCAGCAGATCAACGGCGTTCAGCAGGCCATCCTTAAAAAGCTCACCACCGGGTTAGGGGCAACGCTGAGAGGGTAGTTCGCACTTTTTCTTCAGCTTTTACGAAAACAACAATGTCAATGTTACTAATAAACCCGATTAAACCCTACTCTATTTGAGGGAGTTTAAGAGGGGCGTTAAGCCCTTCTATGTTAAATAAAATTCTCTTCACCTTTGGGGAAGAGCCAGAGATGGGGCATTGTGTTATCATAAAATGTTAAAGAAAATAATATTTGGGTATTACAACCCGATTCTGGAATGTACACTAGACTTTTAGGAGGAAACAACAAAATGGATATTAAAACAACAAAAAAACTNNCTCAATGCCGTGCGTTGGGCGATCGAGGCCGGATACCGGCATATCGATACGGCATCGGCCTACCGTAATGAAAAAAGCGTCGGCGATGCCATCCGCCAGAGCGGCATCAATCGCAAGGAACTGTTTATCACCACGAAACTGAAGATAGAAGATATCCGCACCGGGATGCAAGTCCAGGCCTTCGAGAAAAGCCTGCAGCTTTTACAGACGGATTACCTCGACCTCTACCTGATCCATTGGCCGGTCACCGGCAAGAACTCCGAATCGTGGAAGATATTGGAAGACCTCTATAAAGCCGGACGCATAAAGTCGATCGGCGTCAGTAATTTCGTCGAAACCAATATTGATAAATTGGTTCAAGGGGCTAAAGTTGTGCCCGCTGTCAATCAGGTCGAATTACACCCGCACCTTTCGCAATCCGCATTAGCGGCCCATTGCGTAAAATTGGGTATCGCCCCTGAGGCTTGGAGCCCGCTGGGCGGAACCGGCGGCAAGCTGCTGGATGACGCCGTCCTCCAGAAGATCGCGAAAAAACATGGCAAATCGACCGCGCAAGTCACTCTGCGCTGGGAATTGCAGAACGGTATTATCACGATCCCGAAATCAACCCACAAAGAGCGGATCATCGCCAATACCGATCTCTATAATTTCGAACTCTCGGCGGCAGAAATGAAAACCATCAACGACCTGGACCAAGACCCCCTGCCCACCGGCATGGGCTGGGATCCTAAAACCATCGCTTTTTAGTGCTCGCTTCCGAAATGGGAGTAGTAACTCCTGATTACCTCCTTTTCAATTTCCTCGCCTCTTTGAGGAAGGATTAAGGTGATGGGGTGTTGAAAAATGGATAAAACACAGTACAAATCCATCGATGAATATATTTCATCTTATCCCGCAAATATTCAACAGATCCTGCAAAACCTCCGGCGGGTCATCCATGAGGCTGCACCGGAAGCGCAGGAAACCATCAGTTACGGCATGCCCGCATTTAAACAAAACGGTGTGCTGGTGTACTTTGCTGCTTTTAAAGACCATATCGGTTTTTTCCCCACTTCCTCAGGCGTTGCTGCCTTCCGGAAAGAGTTAGCGGGTTACGATACATCCAAAGGCACCATCAGATTCCCCCTGGACAAACCAATTCCTTTTACTCTTGTGATAAAGATCGTAAAATTCCGGGTGCAGGAAAATCTCAAAAAAAAGAAGAAATAAGAAACAGCCTCCATGTTATTGAGCCTGATCTTCTTCTTGTATTCTATTGTCAAAAAACTTACCATTAAATTGGAGATACTGCTATGGGTTGGAATCAAGTCTACGCGCAAAGCGGTCGTTCCCCGCTTCCCCCGCAGGAATCGATGCCTGAAATCGTTGATCTTTTTCACGAAAAGGACGTTAAAAAAGTCCTCGATCTGGGCTGCGGCACGGGCAGGCATGTCGTTTATCTGGCGGAACGGGGGTTTCAGGTCTCCGGTATGGACGAATCTCCCGCGGGCATCAAGCTCGCCGGGGAGTGGCTGCAAGAGCAAAACCTCAAGGCTGACCTCGTTATCGCTTCGATGTTTGGCGCGTTGCCTTATGCCAACAGCTATTTTGATGCACTGATCAGCAACCGCGTGATCAACCACGGAAAAATCGCGGATATCCGCCGGGCGATCACGGAAATCCAAAGGGTTCTCAAGCCGCACGGGCTGATTTTTATCGAAGTCCGCAAACCGGCTGCATCGTTTCGTCCGGATAGAAAGTACGAGTGGGCGGACATTATCGCTCCACGCACTCTGAAATACTCCAGCGGCCTAGAAAAAGGTGTAACCCACTATCAGTTTAACAAGACGATTTTGCTGGACGAATTCCGCAACTTTAAAATCTTGCGTTTCTGGGTTGATTCTACCGGGGAAAATTACTGTTTCACCGCGGAATTGAAGAGCTGATAATTCTTCACTCCCCTTAAAATTTATCTAACTTCCACCTCACCCCTAACTATCTTCATGTTTGAACGTTATATATTATATAGTTAAATAAGTGAGGTGTTTATTGTGCAGAGATTATTCGCCATTATTTTTACCGCGTTAGCCATATTTACCTTGGCCGGCTGCGCTGCCCCGGTGCCGATCACGGTTCCGGCTTCTCCGGCCACACCCGCCGCGATAGACCCCGCGAAATTGGCAAATAACATCTGGGTATTAAAATCCTACGGTGATGTCGCCAAAATGACCTCGATGTTAGCGCACTGGAAAGATATGACGCTGACTTTTAACGGCACACTCGACCGCTATACCGGAAGTGACGGCGTGAATGATTACGGCGGACCGTGTCATATTGGCAGTGACGGCAGTATTGCCACGTCTACAATAACATTAACTGCATTAGGCTTATCAGGAGGTAATGCCCGCACCATTGAACAGCAAATACAAACCTATTATAAATTGTTGCAAAAAGCCCAAACCCTGAGTATCACCGGTGATGAAATGGTGATCTATTGCGGTAATGGCCAGGCATTGCAGTTTATTAAAAAAGCAACGGTGACGAAATAATCAAATTAGTAAAGTTTGCCTCACGGCTTGAGCATGACCAGCGAATTCTGTCCAGTGTACAGCGAGTCAAAGGCCTGCTTGACGTCTTTCAACGGCATGATCGCCGAAACCAGCGGCTTGAGGTTTACCTTTTTATATTCCAATAATTGCATTGCCTGGGTATTATAGCGCAGAAAAGGTTCGCAGCCGATAATTCTTAAGTCATTATTCAGTATATACATGGGGTCGATCACCGCTGGTTTCAGGAAGCCGACGATCACGACCGTTCCCTGACGCCGCGCTGCCAACGTTGATTGCTGGAGTACGTCCGCGCCGCGCGCGCAGACAATGACCGCATCTGCGCCCACCTGGGTGATTTCCCTGATGCGCCGGTTGAGATCGCCTTCGTCCGTATTTAATGTATAATCTGCTCCCAGCTCCAGGGCTTTATCCAGTCGTGACTTGATTTTATCGGTGACGATCACCGGCCCGGCCCCGGCGGCTTTGACTGCCAGCAGGGTTAATTGCCCGATGTGTCCTGCTCCGATGATAACCACCGCATCGCCCGGTCTGATCGGGACTTCGTACACCGGCGCCAGTGCCACATTCAGTGGTTCCGTCAGTGCCGCTTCTTCGTCCGAAACATTATCCGGCACTTTCATGATACTTTTCATCCCTTGCGGTGTCCTGGTAATGTACTCGGCCATTGCGCCGCTCATCGTCGTGCGGATGCTGCTTTCAAATGCGGCGCCGGCCGTCAGCGCGCCTGCGCACAGGTGATGTAAACCGTGTCTGCACCAGTAGCAATGCCCGCAGCTGGCTTTGAAATCCACCGCGCGGTCTCCCACGGCCCAGCCTGTCACCCCTTTCCCTAACTCAACGATTTCACCCACCCATTCGTGTCCCAGCACCGCCTCGGTCTTTTCTTTGCTGTCATCCAACTTCGGATTATCTGCAAATTCCAGGTCGGTGCCGCAAATGGCGCACAATTTAACCTTGAGCACGACCGTTCCCGGCAACGCCTGCGGAGTGGGGATTTCCCTGATTTCAAAACGCCTGCGGCCTGTAACTACTGCAGCTTTCATAATGACTCCTTTTGAGCGTTGATTTTATGCAGGCGGGAAGAGCGGACGGTATATCTTCGCTTCAGTCACAGCTTCGGATTGCTTCTTTTTATTCAATGGCTTGAATCTTTCCGCCGCATCGATGACCATCGGCCACAGGCGCAGGTCGCCCGGCATCGCCAATGTTGCCACGTCCTGACTGAGCGCGTACCAGAGACTGGTGTCGATTTCTTCCTGGGTATTGAACGGCTCGTACCAGGTCTTATACATGTGCATTTGATTAGTCCAGGGACTCTTCGTCACGGCTTTCATCGCGATGGTGCCGGTGTCTTTCTGTTTTGCGGCTTTGAGTAAAGTATTGAATTCGATGGTTTCATCCGGATGGGCGGCTAATACCCGGTTCATCGGGAAGAGCACCGTATCGAAATCAAAAAGTTTTAAGGCCTCGGCCAGAAAAGTCGGTTTGTGGCCGGTAATGCCGATGTAGCGCAACAGGCCCTGTTTTTTTGCTTCGACCACCGCTTCCAGTCCGCCGTTTGGTCCGAGCAGAACATTCAATGTTTCCAAATCATCGACCCCGTGAAATTGGAACAGGTCAAAGTCATCCACTCTCAGCGTTTTCAGTGATTGTTGGATCGATTCACGGACTTCTTTTTTACTGCGCTTTCTCGTTTTGCTGGCCAAAAATATTGAGCGGCGGTGTTTCTCCAGCCACGACCCCAGGCGCATTTCCGCTTGACCGTAATCCGGCGCGACATCGATCTGGTTGATCCCGTGTTCGATCGCCAACGCAATACCGGCGTCCGCTTCAGCCTGCGTTACCAGCCACAAAGCTGCGCCGCCAAAAGTAAGCACACTGCTCATGTACCCGGTTCTGCCCAGTCTCCGCTGCTCCATATTAATCTCCTCAAGTGGAATTTACTTTATCATAATATAACCGGGCTCCGTATGTTGTAAAATCTATGAAAATAATTTCCGGCATGGGTGAATTTAAATCACTATCTAGGCAGGAACAAAGAATTGAAACAATCGGTTTTGGTTCTCTTGTGCTTACTTATCAGTTGTGGATATCTGAGTAGAAGCATAATTGGGTGGAAGGGATAGATCATGGGGCAATTTTAAAATTGTGTAAATTTTATTTGACTTTTTTTACTAAAGATAACTTAACCTGAAATTAGACTTTATTTTCCATCGTATATCTGGTGCTCCGCTGTTAAACATATCCTTTATCACCATTGAACGTTATACTATTAGCTGGTTCGGTCAATAGAGCCTTAAATAAGGATTTAAAAATGAAAAAATGGTTTGCTATTCTATTCGCAGGGTTAATATTAGTCAGTCTGGCGGGTTGCGCGAAAACTGAAACGCCCGCAGCTTACCGGGTGGTGAAATCAGCAGAAAAACGCATCACTTCCCCGAATGTTTCCGATGCACAATTGTCCACTCTGGTTAAAGGTAACAGTGATTTTGCGTTTTTACTGTACCAGACACTGAAGCCCAGGGAAGTCGGTGCTTCCGGAAATATGTTCTTTTCGCCTTACAGCATCTCTTCTGCCCTGGCGATGACTTACGCCGGAGCAAAAGGCGATACCGAAAAACAGATAGCCTCGGCGCTCAGGTTTACTTTACCGCAGGACCAGTTGCACCCTGCCTTTAATCAGCTGGCGATCGACCTGGCGAGCCGCGGGCAGAATGCCAAAGGCGCTAATGGCAAGAGCTTCAGCCTGAATATCGCCAACGCCCTCTGGGCACAGAAGGATTACACTATCCAGCCTGCATTTCTGAACATATTGGCGCAGAATTACGGCGCGGGCATGAATCTTTTGGATTTTATTAAAGCTCCTGAAACCGCGCGTGGCGCCATCAATACCTGGGTTGCCAACCAGACTAACCAGCGTGTCAAAGACCTGCTTGCACCGGGCACGATTGATTCTAACACACGGCTGGTTCTCACCAATACCATCTACTTTGATGCTGCCTGGCAGTATCCCTTTGCCAAAGAGAAAACGCAAAACGGCAACTTTCATCTGCTGGACGGCAGCGCTGTGACCGTGCCCATGATGAGCAACAGGGCCAGCTATGCATTTACAAAAGGCGCCGGTTACCAGGCTGTCGAACTGCCGTATGATGGCAACGATACATCCATGGTAATTTTCATGCCGGACGCCGGGAAATTTGGTGTTTTCGATTCCTCACTGAATACAGAAGTAGCATCCGGTATCATCCGTGACTTACAGACCGGAAATATCATTCTGACCATGCCGAAGTTCCACTTCGATTCCAGTTTTAGCCTGAAGCAGGCGCTTGGCGCTTTGGGAATGCAAATTCCCTTCACTGACCAGGCAGACTTTTCGGGCATTACCGGCAACCCGGATCTGAAAATAAAAGATGTAGTACATAAGGCCTTCGTGGCAGTAGACGAAGCAGGGACAGAGGCTGCGGCCGCCAGCGGCGTGATCATGGAACCTACCGCGATGCCGCCCTCCGTCACTATCGACCAGCCGTTTATTTTCCTGATTCGTGATATTAAAACCGGTTCTATCCTGTTTGTCGGGCGTGTTATGAATCCGGCGTTGTAAGCGTTAAAAATGAATCTATTTGCTCGTATGAGGTTAATAACAATGAAAAAAGTTTTCGCACTCCTGTTCGTAACGATAATGCTGCTGGGGTTGGTCGGTTGCGCAAACACAAACACATCGCCAACCAATCTGATCGTCACGAAAAAGCCGCCGACAACTCCTGTCGGAACACCGGTTTCTTTCAGTGTTGTGAAAGGTGACATGCCCCGCGTTACTTCACCGAACGTGGCCCAAACGCAATTATCCGATCTTGTGAAAGGTAATAGCTCCTTTGCCTTTGCGCTCTATCAACAGCTGAAAAAGAACAGCGCCGGCAATCTGTTCTATTCTCCGTACAGTATCTCTACCGCCCTTGCCATGACCTATGCCGGGGCCGCCGGCAACACCCTGAAGCAGATGGGCAGCGCTTTGCATTTCACCCTGCCGCAAGCACAGTTGCACCCTGCGTTTAATCAGCTGGCGCTCGATCTGGCCAGCCGCGGGCAGAACGCCAAAGGCGCCGGCGGCAAGAGTTTTAGCCTGAATATAAATAATGCCCTCTGGGGGCAGCAGAATTTCACTATCCAGCCGGCGTTTTTAAACGTACTTGGTCAGCAATACGGCGCAGATATGAAGTTGCTGGATTTCGTTAATTCATCTGAAGATGCGCGCGTTACCATTAATAAATGGGTCAGCGGCCAGACCAACGATCGTGTTAAAGACCTGCTCCCGCAAGGTTCTGTGGATGAATTGACCCGGTTTGTTTTAACCAATACCATTTATTTCGACGCCGCCTGGCAATATCCGTTTAAGAAAGAAGCAACCCGGGACGGCACTTTCAATCTGCTGAATGGCACCACCGTTACCGTGCCGATGATGAACCAGCGGAATTCCGGTTTCGGTTACACTCAAGGTTCCGGTTATCAGGCCGTGGAACTGCCTTATGACGGCAAAGAAATCGCGATGGACATCATCATGCCCGATGCCGGTAAATTTAACTCATTTGAATCCTCGGTAACCCCGGACAAAATTTCCGGTATTATCGGTAACCTGAAAACCGACGATACGGTCGTTGCTATGCCCAAGTTTAAATTTGATTCCAGCTTCAGTCTGAAAAACGCATTATCCGCATTAGGGATGCCTGTCGCATTCACTGACCAGGCTGATTTTTCCGGTATCACCGGTCAACAGGATTTGAAGATCAGTGACGTCGTGCATAAAGCCTTCGTCGCCGTCGATGAGGCCGGTACGGAGGCCGCGGCTGCCAGCGGTGTAGTGATGGTACTCGTTTCTATGCCGCCGCATTCTATTACCGTCGACCGGCCGTTCATCTTCCTGATCAGGGATATTAAATCCGGCGCGATCCTGTTTGTCGGGCGCGTAATGAACCCGGCCGATTAGGCGGTATAATAGTATCGGGACATGCCTGAGTTAATAAACAAATGATATAAATGCATAACGGAGGTTTATTAAATGAAAAAAATATTAGCAATTATAATTGTGCCGATATTATTATTAAGCCTGGTAGGTTGTACAAATTCCACTTCTTCCACCACACCCGCCGCGAAACCGGTGACAACTCCTGTCACTACCTCGCCGGCAACCCGGGCTGCCGCATTCAAGGTCTTAAAAGCCGATGCTCCCCGTATCACCGCGCCGGATGTCAGTGATACACAATTATCTGCTCTCGTAAATGGAAACAGCGCTTTTGCCTTTGCGCTNNGATACCGGGAAACAGATGGGCAGCGCACTGCATTTCACGCTGCCGCAAACGCAGCTGCACCCTGCTTTTAATCAATTGGCGCTTGATCTTGCCTTCCGCGGGCAGAATGAGAAAGGCGTCAATGGCAAAAACTTCACCCTGAATATCGCCAATGCTCTATGGGGCCAGCAGGAATTAACCATCCAACCGGCTTTTCTAAACATCCTGGCCCAGGATTACGGCGCCGGATTGAACCTGCTGGATTTTAAAAACTCTCCCGAGCCTTCCCGCGTCACGATAAATAACTGGGTCAGCGACCAGACCAATAGCCGTATCAAAGACCTGCTGCCGCAGGGGTCGATCAATCCCGGTACCCGCCTGGTACTTACCAACGCCATCTATTTTGATGCGGCCTGGCAATCTCCTTTCACCAAAGATTCTACGCATAACGGCACTTTTAACCTGCTCGACGGCGCTACTGTTTCGGTACCGATAATGAGCCATGAGGCTGGATATAGCTATGTAAAAGGCGACAGTTATCAGGCTGTCGAGATGCCCTATCGCGGCAACGAGATAGCAATGGATATCATCGTGCCGGACGCCGGTAAATTTACATCATTTGAATCTGCAATGACCGCGGATAAGGTCACCGGAATTCTCGGCAGCCTGAAAAGCTCCTTCCTTGTTTTGTCCCTGCCGAAGTTCCAGTTCGATTCCAGCTTCAGCTTGAAGGATACGCTGAGCGCGTTGGGTATGCCCGTTGCCTTTACTGATAAAGCCGATTTTTCCGGTATTACCGGTAAACCGGATTTATTCCTCAGCGATGTTGTGCATAAAGCCTTCGTTGCTGTAGATGAGGCCGGCACTGAAGCAGCGGCCGCAACCGGTGTGATTATGGCGGGAGCCGCGATGCCGCAGAATTCATTGACCATCGACCGGCCCTTCATTTTCCTGATCCGTGACATTCCGACCGGGGCAATCCTGTTTGTCGGGCGGGTGCTGAATCCCGCTTCTTGAGCCTAATAATATTACTGGATAATAATAAAAGAGAGGTTGGTCACATTAATGGCCAACCTCTTTTATATGCCCTGGTTGCGGAGGGGAGTTCAAGAGGGGCGTTAAGCCACTCTTGTTAAAAAAAATACCTCTTCCCCTCGGGAAGAGGTAAGGAGATGGGGCGTTGTGGCGCTATTTACGATGGTAAAAATTGTCTGCGACGATATAATCTTGTCTACAGCTTCTCTGCCACCATCTGCTTGATCACACCCGCAATCCCTTCGATCGGCACGATCTTTGCCTCTTTCTCCGCGCGCCACTTCACCTCGACGCTGCTTTTGTCCAGCGTACGCGGGCTGATGGTGATGCGTAAAGGTATCCCCAGCAAATCGGCATCGTTGAATTTGATACCGGGTGATTCCAGCCTGTCGTCGAAAAGTACCTCAAGTCCGGCTGCTTCCAACTCTTTGTTGATCTTTTCTGCGGTCTCCGCGACTTTGGTGCCCTCCCGGTACAAAGGACAAAGATAAACCTGGTAAGGTGCGATCGGCATTGGCCAGATGATTCCCTTCTCGTCGTGGTGCTGTTCGATGGCGGCGGCCAGCAAACGGCTCAAACCCAGGCCGTAACAACCCATCACGATCGGGTGCGAGACTCCCGCCGCATCGATATAATTGGCCCCCAGTTTGGCGCTGTAGATCGTGCCCAGCACAAAGATATGCCCGACTTCGATGCCCCTGACCGCGACAAATTTACTGTTGCATTTGGCGCAGCGGCTGCCTGCTTCGGCTAATGCGATATCCGCCACTATCTCTGCCTGAAAATCACGCGGGTAATTTACGTTCTTGATATGTGTATCCGGTTTATTGCCGCCCGCGATGAAATTCGTGCCGGAATTTACCGAATCGTCCGCTACAACTTTGATATTTTTCAGCCCGACCGGTGAAGCAGACCCGGCGACAATTCCCTGTTCTTTCACTTCGGCGTCGGTGGCCAGGCGTAATTCCTGGCAGTGCAGAGTGTTTTTCAGCTTGATCTCATTGACCTGCAAGTCTCCGCGGATCACCACAAAAACAAATTTATTATCAGCGGCGTAGAAAACGGCCTTCAATGTCTGCCGGGCGGAGGTTTTCAGGAAAGCTTCCAGTTCTTCGATCGTTTTCATGCCGGGTGTAGCTATTTCCTCGATAGCCGCCGGCGGGTCGCTTTTGGTCGCGCCCTTATTGAACACGGCTTTTTCGGCATTGGCCGTATAGCCGCATTTCGGACAGGAAATCACGGTATCCTCGCCGCTCTCCGTGGGCAGCATGAACTCATGGGAGAATTTACCGCCGATTGCGCCGCTGTCTGCTTCCACAATGACGGCTTTCAAACCGCACCGTTTGTAGATATTTTCGTAGGCGTGCAGCATCTTCTGATAACTGATTTCGACCCCGGCTTCATCTACATCGAAGCTGTAGAGGTCTTTCATCACGAACTCGCGCAGTCGCACCAGCCCGGCGCGTGGACGCGGCTCGTCGCGGAACTTGGTCTGTATCTGGTATACCATCAACGGCAGGTCGCGGTAGCTCTGGACATGCCGTGCGGCCAGCTCGGTCACCACTTCTTCGTGGGTAGGCCCCAGTATCAATGAGTGTTCCCGGCGGTCGTTCAGCGTAAACAGGGTTTTCCCCATGATCTCGGCCCGGCCGGATTTCTGCCACAACTCCAGCGGCTGCAGCACGGGCATTGTAATTTCCTGACCGTCAGCCTTGTTCATCTCGTCCCGCACGATGTTTTCCATCTTTTTCAGACTNNGTATCTGCTTCGGCGGGGATTTCCCGCTGAGTTTTCCCGAATAATTTCGTCAAACGCATTTTTTTATCCTGTAGTTCATTTTCAATTATTATTTCACATTCAGGGGGTAATACGCCAGTTTTGGCAGGGGATTATGCAAAGTCCAGCCCGGCGAACGGCGGGATCCGGAATACGGATGTTACGGTTCGGTCGTTTAATTGAAAAATAAAAATGCCAGGAGCAATTGAACATCCTCATGATTTGAAACGAATGATGGGTCAGGCATCTTTCGCACATCACTTGGAATATTATGCAATCGCCTTTGGCATTCTTATATTTACTATAGTAAAGTATACTTTATAATAATGTCAAGAAAACAGGACAAAATATTTTGACACCATTTCCGTTATAATATATGAAACTTCGCAAGGAATGATCACCATGAAAATAACTATTTTTAAAGTTTCGTTAATAACCGTAGCGCTGGCGTCGCTGCTGTCCGTTACAGCTTGTAGTAAAAGCTCTTCGTCTGCGGCGGAAAATCAAAAATCCGCAGGTGCCGTTGCCTTGAGCGTTATCAAGGGAAGCAAAATTAAAACATTTTCGATTGAGCAATTAAAAGAACTGCCGAATCTGTCAGGATATGCCGGGCAGGTTGACGACAATAATAAAATTAGTGGTCCCGATCAGTATAAAGGCGTGGCTTTAGGCGATATTCTGGACACTATTGGTGGTATTACGACGAGTGATCGAGTTAAAATTATAGCTTCGGATAATAACACGCGGATATTTTCGTATGACCAGATTGCCACCGGCAACATCGATATTTTCGATGCCATATCCGGTCAATCAACTACTGCTCCCGTGATGGTCCCTAAACTTTTTATCGCTTTTGAAATTAACGAAGCTCCGTTAGATGCCGCCAGCGGCCCGTTGGAATTTGGCATCATGACCTGTCAGTTCCGTGTCACAAGGGATTCTTTGTGGATCAAAAAAGTGGCCAAAATAGAGGTAATACCGGCCCAATAAACCCAAGTTACAACTACTACAGCTTGTTAATCTCATCCATCAGGGCCTGCAGAAAGTCCGCTTCTTCCACCACCCCTACCTGTTTGCCACTTTTAAAGATAACCCCCCTGTTTTTGCCGCAGGCGATGCCTACATCGGCATCCTTGGCTTCGCCGGGGCCGTTAACCACGCAGCCCATCACCGCCACTTTGATCGGCTTGTTTATCTTCTGCAGCTCTGCTTCCACCTGCTGCGCCAATGTGATAATATCCACTTCCGTGCGCCCGCAGGTCGGGCAGCTGACCAGCACCGGGCCGTGTTGACGTAAATTGAGGCTTTTCAATATTTCATAACCGGCGATCACTTCTTCTTTTGGCTGCGCGGTCAGGGATACACGGATCGTATCTCCGATTCCCAGGTACAGTAATGTCCCGATGCCGACGCTGCTCCTGATGATACCGGCGCGCGGTGTGCCGGCCTCGGTAATCCCGATGTGTAAAGGATATGGGACTTTTTTCGCGATGGCCTTATAGGCGGCAATAGTCGTTGGCACATCGAAGGCTTTTAACGAGATCTTGATCAGATCGAAATCCAGGCTTTCCAGTAATTTCACCTGTTCCATCGCCGCGTTTACCATACGGCTTGCAACATTCGCTCTTTTGTCATTACCGGACCCAGGCAGGCTGCCCGCATTTAACCCGATGCGGATAGGCGCCGCCCTTTCCTTCGCGGCCAGCACCACCTGCTTGATCTGCTCACGGTCGCCGATGTTGCCTGGGTTCAAACGGAATCCGTCCACTCCGGACTCCAGCGCTGCCAGCGCCAGCCGGTAATCGAAATGAATATCCGCAATCAGTGGGATATTAATCCCTTTTTTGATCTTTTTCAGCGCCTGCGCTGCTTCCATATCGGGCACGGCGACCCGGATGATCTCGCAGCCGTATTCTTCCAGTTCTTTGATTTGCCGGATAGTTGACATAACATCACGGGTATCCGTATTGGCCATCGACTGCACGCTAACCGGCGCGCCACCGCCCACCTTCACCCCGCCGATATTGATCTGCTTGCTCACCCGCCGTTTGGGCATGTTTGAGTCTATATTATCGTTCATTTCCGTTTTACCTGGTAATTTCCACTTCTTTGTAAGGGATTAAAGGAGAATTAGTCTTAATTGACTTGAATTATAACACAAAACTT
This sequence comes from Dehalococcoidia bacterium, assembly GCA_003153075.1. The sequence continues at coordinate 16,987 of PMBW01000302.1, forward strand.
TTTGACAGTAGTTCACAGGCAGTGCGCCTCTGACATGAGAAGAAGACGCCTCATCAACGGAGGATAGTTAAATGCAAGGCAACTTACGTCTCCATTTCGGAAAAGCGAGACCTTCGAGGGTGATTTTTCTCGGGAAACTGAATGATAACTTCTATCCTTGACTATTGAATCTTGAAACTTGATTATTTTAGTATTTTTAGTTTTGGATTTATCATTTGTTTGGGATTTGATATTTGTTATTTGGATTTTTACTCAGCCGCTTGTATTATTGCCCGCACCGGTGACCCCTCGGTCTCCTTCAATTTCAGCGGCAGACAGATCAGATTATAGTTTCCGGCATTGACTCCTGTCAGGTTGAGCCCTTCGATGATCCAGATTTCATTTCCCAGNNACGGACAGGGAATCGATGCCGATCAGCTTCACTCCGGCCTCGACGAGGAACCGGGCGGCGCCTCTGGTAATGTAAACGAAATCCATTGAAATTGCAGCAGCCTCCCAGAATTTGGGCGAATTGCGGGTTTTGAGCAGTATCCGTTCGCCGCGTCTGATATTGTGCTGCGCCAGTTCTTCGGCTTTAACGGAAACAGTGTCGGTTATCTCGATCACCCGGGCCTGTCCCATTGTGATATCAAAAGGCATCTGGTCGATCGTCTTGCCGTCGGCGATAAAGTGCCGGGGGGCATCCATGTGGGTGCCGGTGTGCACGCTCATATGGATAGTAGTGTTATTTGCCTTGTGTCCGAGCGCCATCGAGCGGCGTCGTTCTAATCGCAGCAAAGGTTCACTTGGAAAGGAAAGCATCCCTTCCTGCAGCGTTACGCTGATATCGATCCAATTTGCGCCCTTTTTGCCGCTGTTTGCGCTCATGACTTAGTCTCCTTTAGTCCCTATTTTTAGGTAATTAGCGTAATTTGATTATTGTTTGATATTTGTTTTTTGTATATTGGGTTTTAATTGATCTTCTGTAAAACCGCCCGCACCGGTGAGCCCTCGGTATTCATTAATCTGAGCGGCAGACAAACTAGATTATAATTACCGGGTTTTACATCGGTCAGGTTCAATCCCTCGATCAGCCAGATTTCCGTGCCAAGCAAAATTTCGTGCACATCCTTCATTCCTTTTTCCGGATCAACCGGGCTGCCAACCGACAGGTAATCCACCCCGACCAATGCAACTTTCAGATGTGCCAGCAGTTGCGCGGCTCCTTTGGTGATAAAAACAAAATCCTCCGCAAAATTTTTGTTTTGCCAGCTGGCGGGAGAATTCCGGGTTTTAAACAGGATCCGTTCCCCGCGCTTGATATTATACGGCTTGAGGTCATCCGCCTTGATCGAAACTTTATCCTTGATTTCAATCACCCGGGCCGGGCCGATGATCGCATCGAACGGCACCTGATCGATACTCTTTCCATCAGCGATAAAGTGCAGCGGGGCGTCCATATGCGTGCCGGTGTGCACCCCCATGTTGATTGTAGAGTTATTTACCATGTCTCCTCTATCCATCGAAACCCGCCGCTCGATCTGCACTTTGACATCCTTGGGCCAGACCACCATTCCGTTCACCAGCGGTGTTGTTACGTCGATCCATTTGTTTGCGGTCATATTTTTCAAGCCTCCGTCTTACCTTCGATGCTGTTAGTATATCTATGCCGTTAGTATATCGTATATTTATCAATGATTCTACCACTTCTCTAACGATTTCTATAGCGGTAATATTTTCTAATAAATATCAAATTGAGGTACCTTTGCGCTCATTTCCAGGCTGATTTTAATTGACTTCAATCAGAGGCAGGGTGTAAAATTTTAACACTGCTAACGAATCGGAGGAGTATTCAAGATGGCGGATTATAAAGTACCCAGTCTGGAAGAACGACTTGCTTATGTCCTCTCCCGGAGAGGCATTCAAAGATTTGACAAATTTACGATGGCCAAGGGGTTACCGCGCGGTTCCATCGTTTACACTGACCTGGCATCGGCGGATAATATCCGGCGCTATTCCAACGGCATCGGTGATTTTAACCCCCGTTATCGGGATGCGGAATATGCCAAAACCACCAAATACGGCCGCCTGATCGCCCAACCCACTTTCCTTTCAAGCTCTGCGCATCACCTTGATCCCCTGGCGCATGAAGAAGTGACGGACGAACACATGGGCGGTTACCATACTGCCGGGGCGCGCGCTTTCAACAGCGGCAACGAATGGGAATATCTCCTGCCGGTCTACGAAGATGATCGATTGGATTTTAACGGTGTCGGTCTGATTGACGCCAAAATTGTGAAAAGCCGCTTCGCCGGCCAGATGATGGTGACCACCAGTATCTGTCAGTACCGCAATCAAAAAGGGCAGGTATTGGCTCTGGCCAAGGGTTTCGTTCATCATTCCCCCAGTGATGAAGAATCAAAAAGCAAGGGTAAATACGAAGAATTCGCCAAGCCCTACCGCTACACGGATGAAGAAATCGCCAAGCTTGAAGCGGACAAGTTAAAAGAAGAGATGCGGGGCAACAAGCCGCGCTATTGGGAAGATGTAAATGAGGGCGACTCCCTCGGCCACATCGTAGTCGGCCCCTGGAATATCAACAGTTTCTTTGCCTGGGTCTCCGCTGCCGGTGTTAAAGGTATCCGGTTCCCCCTCGGCGGCGACGGCGGCATTTATGACCCCAGGATTAATGCCCGCACCACTTTAGGCCCGCATGCCGATTACGAACTCGGCAGGGCTGTCGGTGTCCAGGGTAACTACGACCTCGGTGTGGAGAGAGAATGCCTGGTCTCAATTCTTTTCACCAACTGGATGGGCGATGACGGCTTCCTCTGGAAATACTCCATCCAGTTCCGCGGCTTTGTTGTGCACGGCGACACCTGCTGGTACCGCGGCAAGATCACGAAGAAATATATCGATGACGGTAAGTATTGTGTTGATGTCGACCATTGGGGAGATAATCAGCGCGGCGACCGCGTTACCCTGGGCAAAGCAACCATCATCCTGCCTTCCCGGGCTGCCGGTGCGGTCAAATATCCCGCCCAGAAATCCATCGAAGATGTTTTCCCCGGAAAATAAATCCCGTGTTCCCGATTAAAAATCAAGAGGGGGAGTGCAGTTCACTTGCGCTCCCCCTTCCGTTTTAAATTCCAACTCAACCTGAGGATACTGCTGATTTAGTGTCTTTTTTCACTCATTTCGAGGTTACTCATTATCTCTCTAAGGTTTTCCGAAATCTTTTTGATTGCCAAATTAAACCAATTCCCACCCTTCGCGTAAGGCTATAGTCCCTGAGGAACGAACGGGAGAGATCAAGGCTATAGTACTTTATTTTGTAATCAACCACTTTAAAATAAATGTAGGGATTTGCTTTTCTGCGATGCGCTTTTCACCTCGATTTTAGGTTATAGTGACTATTTTCGGACAGCCTTGTCAGGAGTGATTTATCTGTTTTTCCCGCTTTCTATTTGTGAGGGCTTACCTTATCAGCAGTCTGATATGGAAGAGGTCAGGTGGTGGGGCATTGAGGATGAAATAAAATTGGGGAAAGCTAAAAGTTAGAGTAAGAACCGGTGTTGTTAATTATTTCGATATTAGATATTGGAATTTATCACCGCTACCCTTGTACAACACACTTCAAACCGTATGATTCCACCAGGCGTTTGAAGCCCTGTATTACTTCGTCCGGATAAAGCGCCAGGCCGGCGATGGGGTATNNACGGCCTTAGCGTTGCTGAGAATCAATTCGTTCGAAACGCCGGTCAATTTTTTATGCTCATCGGGATCCATATGCTTGATATCCCAGAGGAAAAAGTCCGTATACGGTAATGTCGGTTCCAGCCCTTTCCAGGGGATTTGGCCGCAGGTGTCTACGCCTGTATTGATGCCTTCTGCCTTGAAAGCCCTTAATAAATTGAGTGCAAACTCGGTGTCGAAGAGCGGCTCCCCGCCGGAGATGGTCACGCCGCCGTGTGAATATTTGTAGACTACCTCGTCTTTTTTAACCTCGCTAACCAGTTGCGGAACAGTCATCCGGTGCCCGAGGATTTCCAGTGCTTTGGCGTTACAAACTTCCACGCACTGGCCGCAAACATTACATAACGACCGGTCAACCGTCAGTTTACCGCCGGGCAGACTAATGGCTTTGGTCGGGCAAACCGGTATGCAGTCACCGCAGCGGATACATTTGGCCGGATAGACGCCCAGTTCCGGTTCCGTCTTCTGTGACTCCGGTGTCGAGCACCAGATACAGTGCAGCGGGCACCCTTTGAACAGGATTAGCGTCCGCAGCCCCGGTCCGTTGTGGATTGTCATCCGGGTGATGCTTAATACCAATCGGCTTTCACCGCGGCCCGGCGGCGGCGGTGAACCCGTTCTTATCTTCCAATCGGCTGATGTCATGCTAGCAGCCNNACGAAGTAAGCAGTGAAGCTGGCTACCCGTACCATCAGATCGCGGTACTTCTCCGGTTCTTTCATCGCCTTTTTTAGTTCTTCACTGGAAATGATATTGAACTGGACGTGATAAATGCCCTCATTTTCGATTGCCCGCAGGAAGGACATTACATTTTCAACGTCGCGTTCTGTCGCAATAAATTGCGGGCTTAACCGCATGTTCAACGGCCCGCCCAATGCCAGACGGTGCATCGGTAATTTACTGGCCGATTTGATCACTGCCGTCGAGCCGTTTTTATCCATACCCTGTACCGGTGACATCGTATCGGCCAGCGGAGACGGGTAGATATGCCCGTTCGGTAGGCTGCCGACATTGTGCCCGAAGGCTACCGTGTTCGACCCGGTGATAATTGCGCCGACCCATCGCCCGCCCCACTTTGGCAGCAGTTCTTTCTGATTGTTGATCCAGTCAATGCTGTCGGCCCAGGTATCCAGTACAAAAGCCGCCCATTCATCGGCATAATCATTATCGTTGCCGTATTTCGGCACGCCGTTGATGCACAGCTGCCGTAAATTGTCATAGCCTTGCCAGTTGGCTTTTAATGCTTTTGTTAATTCTTCCCAGGTTAATTTCTTCTCCCGGAA
>PMBW01000007.1 GCA_003153075.1 Dehalococcoidia bacterium
GCCCATGTGGCTGCTCATTTGCGCTACCGCTTTCGCCCCGCCGTTGTGAATGGCGTCGGCTAGTTTCTTCATGCCCGGAATGTATTTGTCTTCGTTAATCAAAATACGTCCGAATTTGCCCCGCTTGCGGCAGCCGGCGCCTTCGGTCACGATCAAGCCTGCGCCGCCCTTGGCGCGTTCTCCGTAATACTCTGCCTGGCGGTCAGTGATATGGCCGTCTAGAGAAGAATAATGAGTACCGCAAGGCGGCATGATAATTCTGTTTTTTACTTCGATCGTCCCGATTTTTCCCGGCTCAAAAAGCTTTGTGAACTGCGGCATAATTAATCTCCTGTCGTTAGTCTGTTAGATGGTGTCGGAAAACTTATTATTTCTTATTACTCGATGTATCAAGATAATTCAGAATGGCTTCGGCAAATTCTTTGGGCCAGACCCTGTTGATATCAATCGGGCCGTCCTGGATGACGGTCAGCGTGCTGCCCGGAATTAAGCCGTGCACTGTTTTTTGCACGATACTGAAAACATCCTTGGTGGCGGAAATAACCTGCGTGGGGCATTTAATCAGCGGCAGTTTCGGCCGCGGGTCATAGGCCTCGCCTGCCCAGTGCATTTCTTCTCCCCTCGGCCCGGCTTTTACCTTTTCCAAAAAGCTCTCTTCTACAACTTCCAGGGGATGCCCCCAGGCAGTGGACCGCCGCCACCACTCCATGACGTGCGAACCGTCCGCTTTTATTTCCACCATACCGGTGTAATTGGGCGGGTCTATCACGGCACCCAGACCTTCTTCCGGTTTGGGGTAATAGCCGATATTGGAAAGCACGAGTTTACTTACGCGTTCCGGGTGGGTCACGGCCATTTCCACTGCCATTTTCGCGCCGATGTGCTGCCCGACCACGATCGCTTGCTTAATTCCCAATGCATCCATGAAACTAAGCACCGTCCTGGCATGGTCAGCCACTGTATATTGATATGGTGCCGGGTCGGAATTACCGTTGCCCAGAAAATCCATTGCTACAGCACAATACTTTTTAGACAGGAAAGGCATGACCCGGGCGTATTCATCGGATGAACTCACGCTGGCGTGGAGTAATAAGATTACTTCACCTGTTCCGTCAATCCGGTAATGCACCTGTCCTTCCGGGATATCAGTGTATGCCTTTTTCATTTATTCCCTCATTTTCTGTTATTGCGATAAATATCAGGCGGAGGTGTTCAAGAAATTCAAAACTGCCCCAGCAAATTGCTCTGGCCAGACCCGGTCAATATCAATCGGGCCGTTTTCGATAATTTGCAGCTTGCTCCCATGTATCAACTTGTGCACGGTTTCCGCCATCGCGCAGAACGGGTCGTGGGTGGCAGAGAATACCAGCGTTGGGCACCGCACAAAAGGCAACTTGGGTCTGGGATCATAGGCGCCGCCCGCCCAGTGGATTTCTTCCCCTCTGGGGCCGGCCTTGATATACTCCACCGTTCGATCGTGCGTAACATCTAACGGGTGTCCCCACAGCGCCGACCGCCGCCACCACTCCATCAGATGAGACCCATCGAGCTGTATTTCCACCTGGCCCATAAAATTGGGCGGGTCTTTGAATGATTTTTGCTCTTCTGCTTCCGGATAATTGATGGAAGAGAGCATTAATTTACTGACGCGTTCCGGCCAGGAAACCGCCATTTCTAATCCTATCTTCCCGCCAACGTGCTGCCCCACCACTGCCGCTTGCCTGATGCCGAGACTGTCCATAAAGTGCACCATCGCCCGGGCATGGTCGATGATATCATAGGCATAGGGAGCCGGGTCGGAATCGCCGTTACCCAGAAAATCAGGAGCAATGGCCCGGCAGGTTTTTGAAAGGAATGGTATTACCTTTTTGTATTCATCCGACGAAGTGACGCCCGCATGCAACAAAAGCACCGGCTCTCCTTCTCCCTCGGTTCGATAAAATATTTGTCCTTCCGGGATATCAGCGTATGTTCTTTTCATTTTTCCCTCATTTTAAAATTATTTAATTTCTTCCGAGGGGGTTATCCCGGGGTGGAATTTAAAAATTCCAGTACAGCTTCAGCAAATTCCCTGGGCCAAACCCTGTTAAGGTCAATCGGGCCGTCTTTAATAATATTCAGTTTGCTGTCCGGCGTTAACTTATGGATGGTTTCGGCTGCTGCAGACATCGGGTCTTTGCCTGCGGAAAGGACTAGCGTCGGGNNTCACATATTCGAGGAACCTTTCTTTGACGATGTTTACCGGGTGTCCCCACATTGCAGACCTGCGCCACCATTCCATGACATGAGAACCGTCCATTTTCAATTCCACCGGTGTGGTAAAATTTTGCACGGCGCCGATGATTTCTTTTTCCGCTTCAGGATAACCGATGGAGGAAAGGATTAATTTGCTCACACGTTCCGGCCAGGTCACCGCCATCTCCAGCGCCACTTTACCACCGAAATGCTGTCCGGCTACGGCCGCCTTTGTAATCCCCAGACGATCCAAAAAGCTCACTGCTGTTCTGGCGTGGTCAATGAGTTTATACGGATAAGGCGGTTTATCGGAATCGCCGTTGCCCAGGAAATC
>PMBW01000011.1:0-3586 GCA_003153075.1 Dehalococcoidia bacterium
GTGAGTGCACTTTATACCGGATAACAGCCTGCGGTTTTCATCAACTTACGACTCATCATACGAAACGGTAAATCTAAAAGTCATAAAATATGGGGTAAAATTATAACAAATATGTATCATCTGAAATTTTAAAAGAAAAGAGGCTCATAACCCAATTGTGGAGTGAGGGCCATGGGGAAAATAGTCAACTGGAATAATAGTTAAAGCCCTGCAACAACTTTATCGGAGGAATTCAGCGGTTCATTAATTCGGTCAATTTTTGCCTGATAACGTCCGGGCCGGAGAATTTTCCGACATGGACCTCCTGGATGATGCCGTTTTTATCGATAAAATAAGTGGTGGGAATCAGATGAATGTAATAATCGGAAGCTACAGTGCCCCACCTGTCCAACAGGAAATTCAAGGTGAAGCCATTATAATTAACAAACTGTTCAACCTGTTCTTCATCTTGGGTTACATTAACCGCGAGAATAACGATCCCTCCGTTAACAATCTGCGGCTCATTTGCAACACTCTGGATATAGGGTAATTCTTCTTTACAGGCATCGCAGTAAGTCNNTCCGTCGAGGTCATTAAGCGCAAAATCCGGAGCCAGACTACCCACCGAAGTACCGACTCCGGGTAGCCGTTCGGACAGCGGGGGAGCCATAGTAGGAGCATATTCTTTGTAATCCGGCGCCAGCGGAATCATTTGATGGCAAGCAGTAAATGACGCAGCCACAGCAATAGATGCTGCTGAAACGAAAAGTAATTTACCGGCTCGCAGCCGGTTCATCTTCATTCCCTCATCCCCTGCGCCGGTTCCAAATTACTAATCGCGGTAGCCTGAAAAAAGATAGCGACCGAAACGACCAGCAGCGAAACGGCAGCATTAATTAGCAGCAAAACAACCAATGAAGAAAACGAAGGAAAAAGGAAAGGCATTTTAATTGTCCCCGAGAAATATGTTTTAAACAAAGCAATCAGTGCAACTCCACACATTGAACCGGTAACCGCTGCGCAAGCGGCCAGTAGCCAGCCTTCTGTCAGTAGTAATTTTAAAACGTAGTCTCTGGTGGCGCCCAAGGACCGCAGCACTGACATTTGTCTCTGGCGCTCATGCACGGACATTGAAAAAACGAGGGCGATTAATACTGCTGATAAAATCCAAGCCAGCACAATGACAACCATCAGGCTTCCCAGCAGGCCAGTCATTTGCGTTCTGAAAGTGCCGAAAAGGTCCGGGCTGGGGACTGGGACTACATCAGGGATATTCAAATATATCGGAGAAATCACTGTGCGGGCATCGATACCGGGGCCGAGTTTTATTAAAATTGAAGACACTTTACCCTGCGGGATGACAAGCGGACTGGCTGCGGCGGTCTCTGATGCTTTCGCAATTTCGTTAGCGGTATCTATGTTAAAAAACACGGTCTGGTCCATGCCTGTACCGGTAGGATTCAGGTTCCCGACTAGTTTTAAGGTAGTGCCGTAAAGTTTGATGGTNNGTCATTATCAGGGGAAAAAATATAGGCCCCACCGACCACTTCCCCAGTTGCCAGTTCTCTACCCAAATTCTGCTGTAACCACGGTGTCACAGTGAAATCAGTGGCAGGATCATACACGACTAGAAAAGTTTCTGAAACGGAACAACATGCCGCCTGAAACAATGATTGCAAGTAGATTTGCGGGGAAACGGCAGCAACCCCTTTGATAGCTGAAATTATCTGCAAGTTGTTCTGAGGCATCCAGATATGGGAGGGTTTCCCCATTAACAACGCGGTTTCAATATCTGTTTGCGCCCCGTAAGGCACGACAATAATATCGGCTCCCAGGCTCTGTAATCCTTTTTGCATACTGTACTGGCTGCNNTTGTGGCCATAAAAAAAGCGCTGACACCAAAAACACACAAAAAAGCCAAGGCACTCCTGACGAGATTTCCTTTAATATTTTTCCAAACAAATCTGAACAGAGACATTCGTTTAACTCCGCAGGTCCGGGAAGATTTTAAATCAATAATCTATCTATAATCATGGCGGTGAATAATAAAGAAATATATACGATGGAATACAAATGGAGAATTCGGGATGATTGTGATTTTTGATTATACATCAGGAACGACAGGAAAATAAACGGCCCGCCGAGTACCCCGGCTGCCACCAGATAAATCCGGTTTAAACCGGCGGCTGGTACTAGAACAATCGAAACGCTCACGAGCAGAATAGAGCAGACGTTAATCCAAAACACGGGCCCTTTAGGCGGGAGCGTCTGTATGCCGGCATGGTTATAATCTTTACGCCGATAAATAGCAAGAGACCAGAAATGCGGCAAAGTCCAAAGAATTATCACGGCGGAAAGGATAAAAGGGGTTATACTCCACCGGTTGGTAACCGCCGCCCATCCGATCAGAGGTGTCAGCGCGCCCACCCCGCTGCCAATAATCGCGCTCCAATAAGTTCTCCGTTTCAAAAACAAGGTGTAAACGATGACGTAATAAATCAGAGCTCCGAGGGCCAGGAATGCCGTGGTAATATTGACCAGCACACCAAGTATTATCAAGCCCGCAACGGCGGATAAACAACTAAATAAAAGCGCATACGAAGGATGCAAACGGCCTGAGGGCAAGGGACGGGAATCGGTGCGGAGCATATTTTTATCCAGATCCCGGTCCAAATAATTATTCAAAGAATTGGATGCTGCGGCTACTAACCCGCCTCCTGTAAGTGTCAGAACCAAAGTGGAAACAACGGGTAAGCCTTTGGCGGCTAGAAACATAGCGGCGGCGGCAGTAACCAGATGGGGAATAATACTTTTTAATTTTGCTAAACTCAAATAGTCCGCAAATACAGATATGGGTTTGACCGTTACCGCTGCTGTTGCCAATCTTACTCCTTTACTTAATTATGAAAAGAGTGGTAAAAACGAGCAGCCAGATAAAATCTACGTAATGCCAGTAGAGAGAACCTACTTCAACCGCAAGATACCGGCTGGACGAAAACTTTTTTCGCACATTACGTGTTAAAAGCGCTGCCATAACCAGCATTCCACCGAAAATATGCAGAGCGTGAAAACCTGTAATCGTGAAGAAAATGGAACCGTAAGCACTGCTGGAGGGGGTAAACGATTCATGTCCCCATTCGTAAAAAGTAATGCAGAGAAAAGCCAATCCCAGAATAGCGGTCAGCAGCAGGCCGAAGGACAACGCACGTTTATTATCTTTTTTGATAGCAGAGATAGCCCACTGAATGACGGCACTGCTGGAAAGCAAGATGATTGTGTTAATGACCGCCAAAGTGATGTCCGGTTTTACGCCTGCCGGGGGCCATACCGCCGTTTCTGCCCGCAGGTAAAAATAGACGGTAAATAGCGCACCAAAAAGGAATGCCTCAGATATCAGGAATAAAATCATCCCGAGCTTTATCGGAGAAGATTGAGGTTTTTCTTTAATGTTTGCTTCCATATTAGTCCTCCGCCTCTTCTTGTTGATCATCGCTGCCTAAGCGGGCATGCACGGAACCCTCAACACCGTGTAAATGAGGTCTGTCCAGCACTTCAGGTATCGCACTAAAATTGTTTTCCGGCGGAGGAGAAGATACCATCCATTCCA
>PMBW01000011.1:3728-5702 GCA_003153075.1 Dehalococcoidia bacterium
ATTTTCCCCCATTTTTCACTGAGCATTTTACCGGTGGCTTTCGGAAACCAAAAGTAAATGGCGGCCATGGTGGGCATGAGAAACCCCCCGAATAACATGGCGTGAAAATGACCGACCACCCAATAAGTATCATGCAAATAAAGGTCGATCGGCACGATACCGAGTGGAATTCCCATTAATCCACCGGTAAGGAAAATGACAATACCCGACAGCACGAAGAGCAGCGGGGTTGACAGACGGATTTTTCCCATCCACATGGTAGCTACCCAAGCAAACACTTTTATCCCCGTGGGGACCGCCACGAGCAGCGTGGTAGCCATAAAGGGAATACGAAGCGCAGCGGGCATGCCGGAAGCAAACATATGATGACCGAAGACGATCATGCCCCCGGCGGCGATGCCAGGGCTGGCAAGCGCCACCGCTTTATAACCGAACAGAGGTTTACGGGTGAACACCGGAATAATATCGCTGATAATACCGAGACCCAGCAAAACAAAAACATAAACCGCCGGGTGAGAATAGAACCAGAACATGTACTGGTAGAGCAGAACCTGCCCCCCTAACAAGGGATTAAAGAAACCCATTGCAAACAGACGCTCAAACAGCACCATTAAAAACGACATGGCAATAAACTGCGTGAAGGTAAGCGTCATTAAAGCGGTCGCCAGGGCAGACCAAACAAAAATCGGCAAGCGGAAATAATGCATTCCCGGCGCGCGCATTTTGAAAATCGTGGCAAGGATATTTACGGAACCTAAAATTGTGGCGAGGCCGCTGATAAAAATGCCCAGTAAAATCATGTCCATGCCCACTTTTTGAAACAAGGCACTAAGCGGCGGGTAAACTGTCCAACCGGTATCAAATCCACCGGCAGTCAGAGAAAAAACTACCAGTAACCCTGAAGGTATTATCATCCAGAAAGCTAACGCATTTAACCTGGGAAAAGCCATGTCCCTGGCACCAATCAATAAAGGAATTAGATAGTTCATAAGACCGGTGAAGGCCGGAATGACGACAAAGAAAAACATGATGAGACCATGTGTACTGATCACGGATTCATAAGTACTGGCGCTCACGGCGGGGATGAGTTTAGACAGATCCAAGCGTCCCAGCAGTTGTAAAGCCACAGCGAAGGGCAAGAAAATCAGCGCGGTAACCAGATACTGAATTCCAATTACCTTGTGATTGGTGTCAACATTGAAATAGCGGCGCCAACCGGTTACCGGAATTTCTTTCTCTTCTTCATCTTCACTGCCGACAGCCCAGCGCAGCCAATGGTGAAACACCCCAAGCGCCGCCAAGTATGATATAACACCAGCGAGTATCCCCACTACGCAGACAGGTTCTGTTTTCCAGCCCGGCAAGCTCAGAGCAAGACGGATTAAAACGGTCAAACCCATCCCGATTCCGGTTCCAGCTAGACCACCCAAAAACCCTTTCACAATTCCCAGAGAGAAAAATCCTTTCATATGCTCCTCTCGGCAAAGTGACTATTTCACCACGAACGCGCCTTTCATCATCGTTGGGTGAACGTCACAACGGAAGAAATAGGTTCCCGGTGTGGAAGGCGCGGTAAACTTATAAACCGCCGCAGCAGGTCCGGTCACAATTTGTCCCTGAAAGATAGGGGGGGCCGCACCTGAATCTGTATACACCGCAAAATTGTGCGGCACTGAGTCCGTGTTATTAAAGTTGATGGTGACGGCGGCCCCGGCAGGAACGGTAATGGTACTCTGATCAAATGCTATATTTTTTACCGTCAGTTGGATCGTAATCGCGTTCGCCGCAGACGATGGCGTGGTAGTAGTAGTTGAAGTGGTTGTTGCTGAGGTATTCGTAACGGCGGGAGTCGTGGATGTAGTTGAGGTAGATTTCTGCTGCAGTATCCATTTCTGGAAATCCGCCGCGGTTGTCACTGCAGCCGGCGCAGTCATATAGCTGTGGCCGTAACCACAAAGCTGGGAACACTGGACG
>PMBW01000004.1 GCA_003153075.1 Dehalococcoidia bacterium
GCGATGGGTTACATCGTTGCGGTGGTAGAAAAAAAGGCTTCGCTCAATGGTGTCGTCTGTTGCACCGGACTGGTCAGCCGTGAATGCGTCGAGAAATATTCTATCCCCGATAGCGTGATTTACCGTTGGGTCAACGGCGCCAGCCTCTTTCCGCCCACCGGTAACCCTATCCGCGTTCAGCGCGATGCCCCCCAAGTGGCCGTTCTCAACCGCTCTGCCTTCAACAATATCTGGGCGCAAAGAGCGCAGAAAGCAAGCGTTGACTATCATTTCGATTGCTACCTGAAACGCATCACGCGCGAAAAAGGCAAAGTCACTGCCGAAGTATACCGCCGCGGCGAGATTTTGACTTTACAAAGCAGGGCGATCGTTATTGCGACCGGCTTCGGCACCCAATTGCTGGATAATCTCGGTCTGGGCGGTGCCGGCGATTTTGCGATGGGCGCTCAGGCTGAAGTTGAGACTAAAACCGTTAGCGGTGTCGAGGTCTACTTCGGTAAGGAAGTCGCCCCCGGATTTTTCGCCTGGTTAGTGCCTTCCGCTCCCGGAAAAGCCCTGGTCGGCCTTCTGGCCCGGCGCGATAATCCCTTCTACCTCAGAAAATTACTAACCTCTTTGGCCGCCGAAGATAAAATTATATCCACTGATGTTAAAATAACCTACGGCGGCGTCTCTCTCAAACCACTGCCGCATACACGCAGCGACAATTTACTGGTTGTCGGCACTGCGGCCGGTCAGGTAAAACCCATTACCGGCGGCGGCATCTATTTCGGTTTAATCTGCGCGGATATCGCTGCTAATACCCTGAAAAGCGCGATGGAAACCGGTAATCTTTCCGCCCATGCTCTGGCCGGATACGAACGTGTCTGGCACAAGAGGTTGAATCGTGAATTACGCAGCGGCTACTGGGCAAGAAAGGCCTATGAAGTCCTCAGCGACCGGCAGGTGACCCGTGTCTTTGGGCTAATGCAATCCACCGGCATCATCGCCGATTTGGAGCGCACGCCCGATATGTCCTTTGACTGGCACGCCGATGTGATTGCCAGAGTAATGGGGCAGAAGATCTTTACCAAAACGATCGATTCTATCCGGGATTCTTTTAAACGGGAAAAACCGTTGAGCGATAGTAAATAAATTGAAGTTATAATTGTAAAAAGGGGTGCAATGGTTACTAATAATACAAACGTGAGTATCAGTCTGGGGGAAGCAGTCGGGAAATATCTGGCAGTATTACCCGATGAGAAAAAGAATGCCGCACAGCAGGAAATCAACAATTTTATCCGCTGGTACGGCGGTCGGGAAAAAACCCTGGACGCACTCGAAGGTTCTGCTGTCGGTAATTATGCTGAACGTCTGGCCAAGACCGATGCTGCCTGCGTGCAAAAGCTGGATCTGGTCCGCGGGTTCCTCACTTACGCCCATAAACAGCATTGGTGCAAAGAGAATCTTTCGGTTAGTATCCGCGTTGTTAAGAAAGCTCAATCTAAAACTACTTCTTCTTCGTCAAAAAAGAAGACTCAGAAAAAAGATGCTACCTGCATGACCCAGAAAGCCTTCAACGAAATTGAAATTGAATTAAAAGCCTTGCAGGAAAAACGCCTTGTGGTGATTGAAGATATTAAGAGGGCTGCCGCGGACAAGGATTTTAAGGAAAATGCCCCTTATCATGCCGCCCGCGAGCAGAAAAGCCTTCTCGACGGTAAGATTATGGAACTCGATGAAATGATCTCCACCGCCGTGATCATCGAAGAAAATCTTAATACCAACACCGTATTGATCGGCAGCACCGTCATCTTACAGAATATTGACTCCGGCTCTGAGTGCCGGTATACACTTGTCGGACCCAGGGAAGTCAACCCCGCCAAAGGCAAAATNNCCCTCCGGCAAATTACACTTCGAACTAAAAGTAATTGAACACTCTGCTAAATAGCAATGCGGGAGGGTTTTACCTGGAGCAAAACCCTCCCGCCGCCAATCCATTTTGGACAAAGCTAAGTCCCGTTCTTGTCGGGAGCCGGAATCTACTTCTACTAATAATTAATTACTGAGTACTTATATCTTGCGATTGACCGCTCTGCCTTGTATTCCCCCGCATACTGATGTTAATATTACTGCAATAATTATTTTAAAGAAGGTCAGGCATGGCAGATTGGCAGGTAACCGTCGTCACACTCAATTGCCCTTCTGTAGCAGAAGAAGTCACCATCACTGTGAAAAGTGACTGGTCTGTTCAATGTACCGGCTTTGAAAAATATGCCGCCTCCCGCCGTGCCAGATTGGCATTAGTCGACCGCAGCCTCACCATCAAACGCCTGCTCGAATGCAAGGGCGTGGATTGTCACCTGATTACAGAATACCTCCTGAAATTGCGGCTGGAAGAAAATCGGAAGACCGAGTCTGTTGGAGACAAAAAGTGACAACCCCCACCGAACACAAAATCAAACTTAAAATCGTGAACCTCTTATTTTCTGTTAACGGTACCAAAGTGCTCGACAATGTCAGCCTGGACATATATGACAATGAAATTCTAGCGGTTGCAGGCTCCGATGATGCCGGGAGAACCGGCCTCCTAAATTGCATCAGCGGTTTTTCCAAACCTCAAAGTGGTGATATCTATTTTGAAGGCAAGAAAATTACCGGCATCCGACCGGATAAAGCAGTGCAGCTCGGTCTGGCGCGCACTTTTCAGAACATCGAGCTCTTTTCAGATTTGACTGTTCTGGATAATCTGATGGCCGCCCGCCACGTGCTCATCGATCAAAACTTCCTCACCGGCGCTCTTTATTTTGGGCCTGCTCACGGCGAAGAACTCGACCACCGCCGCGCCGTCGAAGATATCATCGAGTTTTTGGAACTGCAACCGATCAGACATTCTATTGTCGGGACTTTGCCTGATTATCAACGGAAGAAAGTCGAACTCGGACGGTCGCTCGCCACGGAACCGTCAGTCCTGTTGTTAGATGGACTGATGGCGGGTGGAATTCCTCAAGAAAAAGTGGATACTGCCCAAATTATCACAGGGATTTTCAAAGGACAGGGTGATACCTATCCCCGAACACCGGTCCTGCGCGACGGCGTCCAATGCATCGTCTTGTTCGCGCATAATTTAGATGACATATTATCCATCGCTGACCGTGTGATTGTACTTGATTCCGGGAAAATAATCGCCCAGGGCACCCCTGCCGAAGTTAAAGCAAACACCCGCAGGTGATTTCCGTTTGCCCAGCCAAAGAAAACTAACACATCCGATCAGATCGCCCAGAATCTACAATCAAAACTCATTCTTGAGTAAGAAGACGAAATACTTTTGGCTTTCAGTTAAAATGTACTCACCACTGAAAACTACCGCTACTCCATTGTCTTTGACCATACTGCCTTGGAACGGAACCCCATTTTCTCCAACAGCACATCGCCGGTCATAACGAAAGTAAATATGCTAAATGCCAGACAGAATGCCGGCCAGAGTCCCAGCGCGGGAGCTGCGAACAAATATTGTCTTCCTTCATTTGACAGCATGCTTCCCAGTTCCGGAACGCCCGGAGGAACACCTAAACCCAGATAACTTATTGCCGAAAAATAAATAATGACTCCGGCCGTCGCAAATAAAAATACCATCGGCAGCGACCACAGCACGCCCTGCACCCAGTCCTTTCCATTCGGCGCTGAGAGGTAAGCCTCCTGCACCATTCCCGCGGCGCGGGGCAGCATCACCAGTCCGCAGACAACCCCAAACATAACAATGCTGGAGTTCTGCCACAAGCACATTATCAGCAGGATCAATGCCAGCCAGGGAAGGGCACAGGCGATTTCTCTGGGCAACATTACCAGGTCTTCCAGGGTATCCCCGATCCAGTTATTCATCTTCCGGCAGTAAGCTGCCAGCATGCCCCATCCCGCGGCTACAATAGATACAACCGCCGCGCAGGCCAATCCGGTTAATACATCAATGCTGATACCGTACAGCAGACGGCTGAAAATATCTCTGCCCAATTGGTCTGTTCCCAGCAGGTATTTCGCAGAAGGCGGGCTCAGGCGGTCAATCAGGTGAATCTCATTTTTGCCGTAAGGCGCCAGTAGCGGTCCGATTATGGCCACCAGCACGAGCAGAACCACCAATACCTCGCAAAATATCAGCCACCCGTTCGGTACCGCGAAGCGCAAGGGACTTTCCATCCTGACCGGTTCGGAGGATGGTGCAGTTTTCTTGGCGTAGTTGTACGCGATTTCTATTAAGTTAGCCGCCAATTTAGCTATGACTATGATCAGTACAAAAATCCAGATCAAACTAAAAACTACCGGGAAATCGCTCGTAATAGCAGATTGTATCAGTAGATTTCCCAGCCCTATCTCCAGCGTCATCACGATGATGACGCCTGTCAACCGTAGCAGCCTGATCACCGATTTAACGCCCAGATCGTACGCCACCGTCGGGAAAGGTGTGTTTTCCGGCCATTTTACCATTTCTCCATGTCCGGCCTGTATCAGCAGACCCGCGGGCAGAATGCAAGCATATAATGCTGCCAGATATATCAGGGCGGATGAATTGTCCGGAAGCCACCAACTCCAGCCGTAAATATGAAAAAGCACCATCATTCCCACTGACAGAGGTCCGAAAGTCAGTATCAGCACGCTGGAACTGCCGCTGACCAGCACCAGCCGCAGAATGCTGCTTACGCGCGCAAGCCAATTTGGTTTTTTTGTGAAACGGCGGATATAAACCCCGAGCGATAAGGCAATACCGGCAACTATCAGACTGAATATTCCGGTCAATCCGATCAATTGCATCGTCAGACTCACCCGCGGACTGATATCTTGTGAAACAGGGTGACCGGTCCACAGCGATTTATTCCAGTCCCACGTAGAAGAATCATGGGAAACCGGGGTTTTAAGTCCCGCATTCATGCGGTCAACTATCACCGATGGTATTGAGTGCCTGAGCGCCAGTAATATCACCCAGATAACCAGTAAAATCAACCCGGCCATTACTGATTTACGCCCCACCGCGATCAGCGCCCGCTTGCTCTCCGTACTCATTTTCAATGCTCCCTATCTTAAATCCCCGCACAGGATCCCGTGTGAATAGTACTTAATTGTCCACACTAGCACTTCATATACAGAAAGTCAACGTGCCATACAGTCATGAATTCACACTGTACCATAAAAAGGAACTTCCATTGCGGTGCTTGCGATGCGGTGATCTCAAGTTAATAAATGAACAAGGTGAGCATAAAAATTTTCGCCGTGGTGGCTTTTTGCTGACAACTCGTAACTGAAAGCTATTTCATTTTTTGAGGTTATTTATAAGAATTTAGTATTTTCTTGATTATTGTTTATTGAGGTTTGATTACTTGTATTCGGTGTGCTGTCCGTCCGCAAGCGCAGCGCTCGGTGATACAGGATGCCATCTCGCCGGTGCCATAGCGTATCAGACCCCATGCCTTATTGTCGATCGGCGTTACGACTATTTCCCCGATTTCTCCCGGTTTCAATTGATTCCCCGTCACCGGGTCGGCGATCTCCACCACGTAGTCATCCGACATGTGCAAACCGGCTTTTTGCGAGCATTCGTAGGCAATAGCGCCGCCTGCTTCCATCACGGTATACGCCTGCCTTGTGTCGATGCCGTAATTTTCCTCCAGCATCTTGCGGTTTTCGGACGAAAGCAATTCGCCGGCAAACCAGGCGCGTTCCAGATTAAAAACCGTCTTGAAATCCAGTCCCATTTCCTCGGCTTTTTTAATCAGAGTCAACAAAGAGGAAGGGGTTCCCGCGTAGCCGTTTACCTTCAGATCACCCATCGTCTGTATCTGAATTTCTATACTGCTGCCGCCGGATGGAATTACAGTCGCCCCGCATTGCCGTAAGCCCTCGTGTACTAGCATCCCTTCCGGGCTAAGGTTGTAATGGAAAGTATTAATGACAATGTCGCCTTTTCTAAATCCTGCCGCCCACAATGACATCGCAAACGGCTTCCTTTTCACGGAGTGTAGCGGTTCGCGGAACGGACCCGCCGAAACAAATACCCGCTCTACATCTTCGGGTTTTATCGCTAAAAATCCGCCGAAGGGCGGCGCTGCTTTCTGCCGTTCGATCAAATCATTCCTGCGGATTATCGGCAGCCGTACCAGGCTTTTCACGTTGNNGCGTTGACAGGCCTTTCTTCTATATCGTCAAAATAAATGTCTTTCCTGAGCGACTTTAAAACCATATCTTGCCTAACCCTTCAGTTTCTTCCAGCCGTCTTTCCGCCTCTTCGGCGCCAATGCCAAAAACACTATCGCTGCAACTACTACGATTATCGTTGCCAGCAACGAAGGACCATCGGTAGACAGCGCCTTTGTGCCTGTAATGGCCGGCGCCAGTTGATTGGTGAATAGAACGACGATAATTGCTCCCAGGATCGGTCCCCACAACGTCCCGAATCCGCCGATGACCAGAATGCCCATGTACATCAACGATTGAGTCAGGCCGAACATGCCGAAAACACCGCCGTTGATAAAGCCGGTGGAATGCGCCAGCAGCGCACCTGCTGTGCCTGCCATCGCGCAGCCGATACCGAAGGCCAAAAGTTTGTAGCGGAACAGATTGATGCCCACGGCTTCCGCTGCGCGCGGATTGTCTCTAATCCCAATGAAGGCTCTCCCTGTGCGCGTCCTGACCAGGTTGTTGGCGAAAAATATCGTCAGGACCATGATGATCATGATCAAAAAGAACATGCTGCCAGGCGTTTTCACATCTATCCAGCCGATCGAAATCCCGCCGACATTCATCCCAGCTGCCCCGCCCGTCACTCCTGTCCAAAAGTTAATAACCCACAGGATAATTAACTGAACGGCCAGCGTGATCAGCGCCAGCACCCACCCCTTTACTTTCGCGGACGGTAATGCCGTTATCATGCCCAGCATTCCTGCCAATAGGCCTGCCCCGATCAGTCCCACGATGAACGATTGATTGAACCTGCCGGTCAGTATCGCCGAGGTATATGCCCCCACCGCGATAAATCCCGCGTGCCCGAAGGAAAGCTGGCCGCAGTAACCGCTGATCAGGTTAAGCCCGACGGCGGCGATCACCGTGATCCCGATCAGGTTGAGCACGCCCAGCCAGTAACCGGAAACCCATATCGGCGCGGTCACCAGCAGTATGAGGCCGAGCCACATCAGCAATTTTTGCGTCCGTGTGCGGAAGACCGCGGTGTCTTCGTCGTAAGTGTAGTTTCTGAGTCCGGCGGGTAAAGCCATTTAAGTCCCCTCCGTCTTTGCTGCCGTGTCGTGAAGCAAGGTTAATTGTCCTTTATCGTCGATCTGCGCNNCCGTCACTGCGGACGAGCAGCTCGCCGCTGTTCAGGATCCTGACCTCGCTGTTGATGGTAGGGCGTCCGGTTGTGGCGCCGTCAATTTCCCCAAGGTTCTGACTGGCGACCAGTCCGGTTTCCCCAATGCCGAAGGTCTGCCGCAGTTCCACTCCGATCGCCAGCATCAATCGCAGCGTCTCTTTACTGACAATGTTGCCGGAAGTGACCGCGAATCTGGCATGCGTCAGTCCGGTTTTATCCTTGAGCGGGTTGAATAAAAACCATAAAGCGGGTAAGTTCAAAATCCGGCGGAAAATGCCGGGCTTTCTATTAGATAACCTCAAATCGGCGGTTTTGTATCCGGCCGCGAGCATTGTTTTATAACAGGATCGCGCCAGTGGGTTGGAGCCGTTTATTTTCGATTTTATTTGGTCGGCCAGGTTTTGCCACTGTCCGGCGTCGTAGACAACAAAGTCGGAGGAAGTTTCACGCGCATCGATAGCGATGGTCTCCGGTGTTTCCGGGAAGTTCAAAGCCGCGCCGGTGAGCAAATGCGGCAGAATCGCGAAATAGCTGTTCTCGACCGAAGCCGCCGGTAAGCTGGCGAAGAGGTGGTCTTCGGACTGGACCGGGAAGCGGGAAAGCAAACCCCCGGCGGAGGCGGTGAGCGCCTTGTAAGTCATTACGATGCCGCCGGGCTGCCCGGTTGTATTCAAGCGATACGCGATGAAGGCCGTGTCGTCACCGCTGCCCTTGTCGAGGTTCTGCTCGAAAAGGTTCGGATGGGTCTTGCGGTATTCTTCGCCCAGCTTGAGCACGTCGTTGAAGCTGAGTAAGCGGGGGTCAGCATTGCTTTTCAAACCTTTCGGATTGCGGTAGATGATCCTCCGAAGCGCGGGTAATTCCATGTTGCCTGCCAGGAACTTGTCAGCTTGTTTTTTATCTGTAACGAAGGCAAATTTCGCGCCGCTGTGGTTGATAATGTATTGCGCCGCATCCGGACCGGATTCCAGCGGGATACCGGCAGGGATGCCGTTGGCCGCTTGCACGGCGAATGCACACCAGAGCCATTCCGGTTCATTGTCACCGAGCAGAACCACGATATCCCCACGCTCCAATCCCAGGCTGATGAACCCCAGCGAGAGTTGCCGGACAATCTCGTAGTACTGGCGCCAGGAATCCTTTTGCCAGATACCGTACTTCTTGCGGCAAAGCGCGGTCTCGATGGCCCACTGGTCGTAATTGCGGCGGATCAGCTTGGGGAAGGTATCGTAGACCTTCGCGGGTCTTTTGGGTTCTTGGTCTTTTTGGCTTACCATGATTTACTATTATACACAGTTTTGGGGGAAGAAGAAGATAAACTCTAAATTCCAAGCTCTAAATAACAAAGTCTCAATAATCAAGAAGACGTACGGTAGGTGGAGCGAAGCGTAGCCCTCCATCCCCCGGTTAGTCCCCTCGCCCTCGATGGGAGATGGACAGAGAGGATGTTCTTTTTGTGTTATTAAAGTACAGTGTGCTGTCGTACTTGGTATGGTTTTTGTACATTTACTTCGATGTTAGCCAACNNGGTAAAAATTTTTGGGCGGTAATTTTAAAGGCCGAGGCTAAAAACGGGCGTTGAAATTTACATAATGTAAATGGAATTAATTTATTGAAGCTTATTCGTTTTTCAGCTAATTTTTTGGGCTTCACGCTTAGGCGAGGCTGTTTCGTTTTTTTTAACATTTTTTTATTTATCACGCTTGCTCCTCTGCGTTTTGACTGCGGAACCATATCCCTTTCATACATTTTGCCTGCGACCTATATCCCTTTCGACTGCAGCTATACTTTGCTCCGAACTGCTCCGTAAAGTACCTTCGTACATTTCAACTGCGGTTGAAAGTATTTCGTTGAAGACTCAAACTGCGGTCTACGGAAGTACTTCCGGTTGCTACCTTCAGCCAGTACATTTTGCTTTAAAAGCAAAAGTATTTCGCCCTGCGAGTCTCAAGGAGAAGAAACTAAGCCAGAATCCAGTCAACCCGACCAGGATTGACCAGCTGAGGTGCTTGATCAAAAGGATGTGGAAAAATCGCATTTTAATTAATTGCTTGACAAGGTACACGGAAACGTGTAGTATCAGGATTGATGAGAGGGGATGATACGAAAAATATCCGTTATTGATAGAGTTCAAAAACAGAGAAAGTAAACCGGAAGGCTTGCCATAGAAGCAGGCCTTTTTTATGCGATGGTATACACGCTAACGTGTTGATTGAGGCGGATGATGCCCGAAGATGTCTCCGAAAAACAGGTGACCGCGGCCTGGCAGGGACTGCTGAGCGCAGGTTGTGTTCTAAAAACAGAATCCGGGCGCAAGCTGCAGGTGGTCTACCCGGGGAAAACCGCCGACGGGGGCGGTTCGGATTTCCGGGACGCGGTGATCAAGATCGACCGCCACACATTTAAAGGGAACATCGAGGTGCATGTCAATTCCAGCGATTGGCGTAATCACGGGCATCACCTCAATCCGGCTTACAACGGCGTAATTTTGCACGTAGCGTTGCGGCATGACTTAGCGGGCGAGATCACCGCGCAAAACGGCACGGTAATTCCGACCGTGGCGATCGACCGTTATTTGCACAACGAAACCGGTGAGCTTTTATCCGAACGGGCGGTTTGCGCCGGGACAGGCGCGCGGGCTCCAGAACAACTGGCCGCAATCATCGACGCCGCAGGTTCTGCAAGGTTTTACGAAAAAGCGGCGCGGTTCCAGCAGGAACTGCAGCAAATCGAAGCCGGACAGTGCCTGTACCGCGGGTTGATGACAGCGCTGGGATATTCCCATAACCAGGAACCATTCAAGGAATTGGCAGACAGGATACCGCTGACCATATTGGAATCAATGGCCCTCGCGGAAAATGACAGCATAAAATGTCAGGTACGGCTGCAGGCTTTATTGCTGGGCACGGCCGGTTTATTGCCTTCACAGCGGACGGAATGCGCCTATTCACCGTTTGAAGATTATGATTACGTCGATGAACTGGAAAGTATCCGGGAAGGGATGGGGCGCAATGATGTGATGGACTTTGCCAGTTGGAAGCTTTTTCGGGTGCGCCCGCCTAATTTTCCGGCGCGCCGCCTGGCGGGGATGTGCGGGCTGATGACCCGGTACAGGGGCAAGAGATTGCTGCAGGGGATGATGGAGCTGGTCAAGGATGCCCCGGCAGAAAAAGGGGCGGTTTTTTTGGCAGCGGGGTTAAAATTTGCGGACGACGGGTACTGGGCAGGCCGTTATGATTTCGGGAAAGGGTATCCGGGTTTGAGCAACCGGCTGATCGGGCAGTCGCGGGCGGACGACATGGCGATTAATGTGCTGCTGCCGTTTGTTTACACGTGGGGTAAAGCAGGCGGGCAGGCGGATTTGGCGGAGAAAGCCTTTGCCCTGTATTGCCAATATCCGGCGGTGGAAACGAATACCGTGGAAAGGCATATGCGGGCGCAATTCGCGCTGAAACCTGCCCTGGTCAATTCCGCCCGGCGACAACAGGGGCTATTGCATTTATACAAGAAGTGGTGCACACAGGGGAGATGCAAAGAGTGCGGGGTGAGCGGGGGTTAAAAAGATTCAATAAACAAGTAAGCACGAAATCCGAAATCCGAAAATCGAAACAATATTCAAATAACAATAATCAAGAATCAATAATCAAGTTTCGAATATTTATATACCGATAAAACACAAGACCTGGATTCCGGCCTGCGCCGGAATGGGGATTAAGTCAGTTTGAATTTGTTATTTTGTTATTGGGCCAACTTCATGTTCGGTATCACATCCAGGTCGAGGCTGCTGGTTTTACCGGCCTGGAAGCGGAAATAGCCGCAGGCGGCGATCATCGCAGCATTGTCCGTGCAGAGAATAAAGGACGGAATGATAACCGGAAACGGCGAGCGCTCGGTCAGTGTCTGGCGCAGGTGTTTATTGGCAGCCACGCCGCCGGCCAGCAGTACCTGCCGGGCATTATACTCCTGGGCAACATCGATGGTTTTTGTCACCAGCACGTCGACGACGGCCGACTGAAAACTGGCGGCGACATCGTTTTTGTTAATATTTTTGTCTTCGTTCACCAGGCGTAAAAGCGACGATTTGATGCCGCTGAAACTGAAATCGTTGGTGCCTTTGATCCAGGATTTGGGGAGCGGAATGTTGGTTTTGCCACTTTCGGCGGCTTTCTGGATGACCGGACCGCCGGGGTAACCCAAACCCAGCAGGCG
>PMBW01000189.1 GCA_003153075.1 Dehalococcoidia bacterium
TTGAGAGCAGAAGATTTGAGAATCGCGGTGTCATAATTGGCAATTTCGCCGTCGTATTTAATGTGGAAATCTTTGATCTGGCCTTCTACAAGCTGACTGAGCAAAGTACCGGCGACCGTAGCGGTTTTCATGTAGGGGGATAATACCGCGAAGGTTTCGGCGTTAACGAATGGGATATTGACGGCATAGCGGGCGGGCCGCCCATTCAGCACATCGACGATCTGCTCGGCGACATCTCTGGCCGCGGTGACCTGAGCCTCAGCGGTGGAAGCTCCCAGGTGGGGAGTAACGACGACATTGTCTTTGCTGAAGAGCGGGCTTTCCGTAATCGGTTCTTTGGTGAAGACATCGATGGCGGCGCCGGCGATCCTCTTCTCGGTAATAGCTTTAGCCAGCAGTTCTTCGTCAATCAAACCACCGCGGGCGCAATTGATAATCCGCACGGAGGGTTTCATCAATGCGATTTCTTTCTCGGTGATGATGCTCTTGGTGGTAGCATTGAGCGGGGTGTGGATCGTGATAAAATCAGAGTTTTTAAACAGTTCTTCCAATGAAACCATCGTAACCATCAGCTGCTTGGCGCGTTCGGCGGAGACAAACGGGTCGAAGGCGATGACTTTCATTTCCATGCCCTGGGCGCGGCGCGCGACGGCAGAACCGATATTGCCGAGACCGATAATACCGATGGTCTTGTTTCTGACTTCGATACCGGTGTATTTGTTTTTCAGCCACTGCCCGGCTTTGAGCGAGGCATTGGCCTGCGGGATATGACGGGCCAGGGACATCATCAAGCCGATGGTGTGCTCAGCGGCGGAGATCGTATTGCCAGTGGGGGCGTTGACCACGATGATACCGCGCTGGGTGGCGGCATTGACATCAATATTATCGATACCGACGCCTGCGCGGCCGATGACCATTAATTTTTTTCCCGCTTCGATCACATGGGCAGTGACAAGGGACGCGCTGCGCACGATCAAGGCTTCATAATCGCCGATAATGGCAGTGAGTTCATCGGGTTTAAGGGCGGGTTTAACATCTACCTGAGCGCAAGTTCTGAGGCAGGCAATCCCTTCCTCCGAGACTCCATCGGTAGCTAATACTTTCATCATTTTCATTCATCATCCTGTATAATATTTTTCTTTTACTATTTTAGATTACAGCAGCATTATGCAGTCTTGCGGAATTTAGCCATAAAGTCAACCGTTTTCTTGATGTCGTCGAGTGTTACCGCATTGTAGATCGAGAAGCGGATGCCGCCGACTGAGCGGTGTCCTTTCATGCCAACCAAACCTTCTTTCTTGGCATCGGCGACGAATTTGTCTTCCAATGCTTCGGTGGGAAGCCGCATGGTGACGTTCGACCAGCTGCGGCTGGTTTTTTCAACGGTGCCCTTATAGAAATCGGCATTAGCATCGATTGCTCCGTAGAGCAAATCTTTCTTGGCCGCGTTGACTTTCTCAACACCGGCGAGGCCGCCCTGTTTTTTGACCCATTCCAGAACCAATTTCATGATATAAACCGCAAAAACCGGAGGCGTATTATACAGCGATTTGTTGTCTACATAGGTCTTATATGTAAACATGGTGGGAAGGCCGGTTTTGGCTTTCGCCAGGAAATCATTACGGATAACGACCAGCGTGACACCGGCCGGGCCGAGGTTCTTCTGGGCGCCGGCATAGAACATGGCAAATTTTTTGTAATCGATCTGCCGTGAAGCGATGTCCGAAGACATATCGCCGATCAGGGGGATCTTGCCGGTTTCCGGAAATTCGTGGTATTGAGTCCCTTCGATGGTATTGTTCGTGCAGATATGCAGATAGGCCACGTCGTCCGGGTATTTGATTTCATTCATCTTCGGCACGCGGCGGTATTTCTCCTCTTTGGAGGAAAAAGCGACGTGCGCTTTGGCGACGATCTGGCACTCTTTCATGGCCTTGCTGGCAAATTCACCTGTGTCTATATACGCGGCGGTCTGGCCTGCCGGGACGAAACTCATTGGAATCAGCGCGAACTGGGTGGAAGCGCCGCCGCCCATGAATAATACCTGATAATCAGGGCCGACTCCGAGTACTTCATGCACCAGGGCAATGGCCGCATCATTGACCGCTTCGAATTCTTTCGCGCGGTGTGAACTCTCCAAAATCGACATGCCGCTGTTCTGATAATCCAGCATTTCTTCCTGAACAATTTTTAAAACGTCCAGCGGTAAAGCCGCCGGGCCGGGATTGAAATTTACTACTCTTTTTACCATTTGTTGCCTCTCATATTTAAATTTTTATTAACTATCTAAAATTCCAATTTGGGAAGAGAACGGGCTTACGATGGCTGTTGACAGCCGCTCGTACCTGCGCCGGTAAGAACTAATAAGACCTTTTCAGATTGGTGCAAGGTCTTGTAGTTATTTAGCACGCGCAGGGTTTCCATCTTCTTTCTCCTTACCAAAATTATTTATTCCGCAAAACCACTTTAATAAAATGGTGTTTGCCCACCTTTATAATATTACCATCCTGATAAGCCGTTTTACCANNTTGGCAATATTCGCCCGGGTGATAATATCCCTCAAATCTTCATCGGCGGCGACTTCAATTCCGGCGATCTCCTCCGGCATTTCCCGCTTTTGAAAAACATTCGTAAAATTCTCGTCGGCTTTGACCGCTTCTTCGAGGCCGTGCAGCTGTGTTACCAATTCCACCGCCAGCCGTTTTTTCAATATCATCGGGTTGATCGTGTTCCCGGCAACCTGACGTTTGAAATCGTTCAGCTCGCTATCCGGCACATCGGTCAGCAGTTCAAAGTACTGGATGATCATATTATCAGCCAGCGCCATCACCTTGCCATAAATTTCGTTCGGCGATTCGTCTACGCCGATGTAATTTCCGAGGCTCTTGCTCATCTTGTGTACGCCGTCGGTGCCGACGAGCAGCGCGGTCATAAAACACTGCTGGGGGCGCTGCCCCATCATGGTTTGCAGTTCCCTGCCGACCAGAAAATTGAATTTCTGGTCCTGGCCGCCGAATTCAACATCAGACTGCACAGCGACGGAATCGTAAGCCTGTAACAGCGGATACATCAATTCCGTAATCGCGATCGGTTTGCCCGCTTTAAAACGGTTATTAAAATCCTCGCGGGCGAGAAATTGCGCGACGGTAAATTTACTCGTCAACTTGATCACATCAGCCAGGGAGAAATTGCCAAACCATTCACTTTGCCAGCGCACTTCGGTCTTTTCACGGTCGACGACGCGGAAGAATTGCTTCATATAGGTCTCCGCGTTTTCTTTAACCTTTTCCGCGGTTAACATCGGGCGGGTAACTGAAGCGCCGCTGGGATCGCCGATCTGCGCCGTCCAATCCCCGACAATGAGCACAACCTGGTGCCCGAGCTCCTGAAATTGCCGCAGTTTACGCAGACCAACCATGTGCCCCATGTGGATGTCCGTGGAACTGGGGTCAAATCCCTCCTTTAGCCGGAGTTTTTTGCCGCTATTCAGCAGTTTCAGCAGTTCCTCTTCGGAAATGATTTCCGAGACGCCTCTTTTTAAAAGAAAACTAAAGTCTGTGCTCATTTCACTCTCTACCCTGCGTATTTAGAATCGCGCTGCCGCGCCTTACATCATCGGCGATCTGTTGCTTTAATTCCTCGATGGAGTCAAATGATTTTTCCCCGCGCAGCCGCTGGATGAGTTCAATTTTTACTTCTTTACCATATACATCCTGGTTGTAGTTCAAAATAAACGATTCGATGGTGCGCTCGTTGTTGTCGCCGAAGGTGGGGCGCACGCCGATGTTCGTCATGGCCTGGTATTCCTGCCCTTCGATGTAAGCGCGCGTGGCGTAAACGCCGTCCGGCGGGACAGCCATTTTCGCATCGACTTTTAGATTGACAGTAGGGAAGCCCAGTCCGGTGCCACGGTGTTCGCCCCGGGTAACCGTGCCTTTGAGACTGAAAGGACGCCCTAACAAACGCGTCACTTTTTCCATATTGCCTTCAGCCAATGCCTGTCTAATGACGGTGCTGCTGGCTACTTCACCTTCGACGGTTTTGGGCGCGACGACAGTAACGCTAAAACCCATTTCCATGCCGAGTGCGCGCAAAGTCTCTGCATTGCCTTCGCGATTGTGGCCCAGCGTAAAATCCGGCCCAATAACAAGGCCGCGCATTTTAAGGTGTTTTTGCAGCAAACCCACAAAATCACGGGCGCTGACTTTGGCCAACTCGCGGTTAAAGGTGAGGGGCGCGACAATATCGACACCCTCATTCTTGAGCAACTGCACCCTTTCTTCCACACTGCAAAGAAAAAGCAGTTTGGTCTTAGGGGCAAGCAGATCGCGGGGGTGCTGGCGGAAGGTGACGATGCCACTTAATAGATGCTGTTTAGCGGCCAGGCTGACCAGTTTGGATATCAGGAATTTATGTCCCAGGTGCACGCCGTCAAAAACACCGATGGTGATCAGTGTTTCCGAGGGTGGTGAAAATTGTGCCAGTTCGTCATCAACCTGCATTATAGTTCCTGAAATACCTGAAAATTTGACCGAATGCTGAAAAAAAGAAGGGCGAAAAAAGCCGCAAACGTCGTAAGACTTATCGTAGCACACGGACAATCCAGAATCAAATTCGCGGTCGATNNAAAGCAGATATTGTTCCCTGAGAATAAAATCAGGTATAATTTGAGATGTTCACTTGCCAGCGTAGCTCAGTGGTAGAGCAGCGGTTTCGTAAACCGTCGGTCGCGAGTTCGACTCTCGCCGTTGGCTCCAGTTGTTTTTACGGCTTGTGATCGCGGTTGGTGTTGATTGAATGGGCAAAATTATTGCTATCGGCGGCGGGGAAATCGGCAGGCCCGGATATCCCGTAGAAACCGGGGAAATTGATAGTGAAATCATACAATTAACGGGAAAAATCCATCCGCGTTTACTGTTTATTCCGACGGCAACCTCGGATTCCGAATCATATTATGCTACGGTAAAAAGGCATTTCGGGGATGATCTGGGTTGCAGAACCGATGTACTTTACCTGATCAAAGACAAACCTTCCCGGCAGGAGATCGAGGGCAAGATACTTAATGCCGACGTAGTTTACGTCGGCGGCGGTAATACCCAGAAAATGATAAGGATCTGGAAACAAACAGGGACGGATGTCATTCTAAAACAAGCTCACGAAAAAGGAACGGTACTCTCCGGTTTGAGCGCGGGCGCGATCTGCTGGTTCCGCTGGGGAAATTCCGATTCACGCAAATTCCGCAACCCTTCTGCTAACTTGATCAGGGTTACCGGATTGAACTGGATCAACGCGCTTTATTGCCCCCATTTTAACGTCGAGAAAAGCAGGCGTCCGGAGTTGATCAAAATGATGAAGAGGACACCCGGTGTTGCGCTGGCTTTCGATAATTGCTGCGCGTTCGAGATCATTGACGGCAAATACAGGATATTAAGTTCTAAACCGACAGCCAATGCTTACCGGGTTTATTGGCGGGCGGGGAAACTGCACGAAACCCTGATTCCACAGGAAAAAGTATTCAGGCCGCTGGATGCGCTGCTAAAGAAATAGGGTTCTCACACCCAAAACCAGGCTGCTGGTAAAAATCCCTCTGTATCTGAGGCGGTCCGAAAATAACCATTTGGAATTATTTATGTAGATTCCTCCCGCTCTTTCTTTTGGAAATTAGTAGAAGTGCGGGATCGATGACGAACACGTCGTACATTTGCTTCGAATGGCTCCTATACTTTACTTCGAACTGCTCCGGAAGTACCTACGTACATTTCAACTGAGGTTGAAAGTATTTCGTTGAAGACTCAAATTGAGGTCTACGGAAGTACCTCCGGTTTTAAACCTACGAGGAATGACAAGTCGTTTTCAGACAACATCATAGAATCGCATTATTTGCGTACGTGTCTGCCAACCTCCTTCCCAAGGACTTGCCAGGCAAAATAAACAATGTTGATTTTGACCATAAATAAAAAAAGTGATATTGTGATTGTGAACCGGTCTGATATACCCGATTCGTAAGCAGCCGGTTGCAGGATGAGATTTCCTAAAATGTCGCCGGTTCTTTGTCAAGAATGAGAAAAAACATGGCCATATACGGCGGTATTGAAGCAGGCGGCACCAAGTTCGTTTGCGCGGTGGGTTCAGGTCCGCAGGATATAAGGGAAATAGTCCGGATTCCGACGACCACGCCTTCGGAGACTATCGGACTAGTGATAGATTTTTTCAGCCGACACAAGAATCTATCTGCCGTCGGCATTGCCGCTTTCGGGCCGGTCGACCTCTATCTTAATTCACCCACGTGGGGATATATTACCAGCACGCCTAAGCCGGGCTGGGCATTCACTGATTTGGCGGGACTTATCGGCCGGGCGCTTAAGGTACACGTCGGGTTTGATACCGATGTAAACGGCGCCGGCCTGGGGGAACACCGCTGGGGCGCAGCACAGGGGTTGGACAATTTCATTTATCTGACCGTCGGCACCGGGATCGGCGGCGGCGGCCTGATCAACGGCAAATTGATGCACGGGCTGGTGCATCCGGAGATGGGGCATATTCTGATTCCGCATGACAAAATAGCCGATCCTTACAAGGGGCATTGCCCTTTCCACAGCGATTGTTTTGAAGGATTGGCCTGCGGCCCCGCCCTATTGGAACGTTGGGGTCAACCGGCCGAGGCGTTGCCCGCCGACCATCCGGCCTGGGCGTTGGAGGCCCGTTATATTGCGCTAGCTTTACATAACTATATATGCACTCTATCGCCGCAAAAGATTATTCTCGGCGGCGGGGTGATGCAGCAGCCGCAGCTGATGCCGTTGGTCCGTCAGAATGTGCAACAAATACTGAACGGTTATATCCACACGAAAACGATCGAGAAAGACATCGAAAACTATATCGTCCCGCCTAAACTCGGCAAACAGGCCGGCGTGTTAGGCGCGATCGCGCTGGCAATACAAACGCACAAAATAATCCAATAAGCTCATTTTTACTACGGGCTGTTACTGAAAGCCGGGCCGTTGACATCGGCGTTATTATTGTAGCCGTAGGTTTCCCAATATCCCCGGAAATTTGTATCTGAAGACAGTTCGATGCGCGTCACCCATTTGGCCCATTTATACCCGAATTTACTCATGGCGACCACCTGAAAAGGAAATCCTCTTTCCGGCGGCAGGGTGAGGTCATTATCCTTGAGCGCGATGATGATCTTATTATCGTTAACGTAGCTTAAGTCGAGTGAGCTGTAACCCTCCGGCACGTCGGTGGTGTGGAAGATAACGATCTTTGCCTCCGGTTTCACACCTGCATCCGCGAAGATAGCGCTAAGCATGGGTCCGGTCCATTTCGCGGTGAAATTCCAACCTTCAACACAATCCAGATCCATCAGCTGGGAGATCTGGGGATATTTTTGCTGTAAATCGGCATAGGTCAATGTCAGCGGATGGTCGACGAGTCCGTCAATCGTTAATTTGTATGTGGCCATATCGATGGTTTGTGTCCCGGATAGCGCGTTGTTCAGTTGTTTGCTCATCGGAGTCAGTGTTTTTCCCTGAAATTCCGTGGCCTCAATTTCGTGGTTTGTATTTGTAGTTGTATTAGTAGTTTTAGCAGATGTAGTGACAGTTGCTGGGGCTGTGGCCGTCGCTGATGTTCGCGGTGTAGTTGATGCAGAGGTTGCAGAAGTAGTGGTAGAAGTATACGGGGACATCGTCGTCGGTCGTGAGGTTGTCGTCGATGCTGTAGACGTTGTAGTTATTACCGGTGTACTTGCTGTAGACGAAGCGGTACAGGCGCCTAACAACGGTAGCGCGGCAATAAACAGCGCAGCAAGAAACGAAAATATAATTCTGTATTTTAATGTTGTTTTCATGCCGGCATACCTCCCAACGGGACTAATTCGAGCTTAATAGTCACAGTATACAGGGCAGAGGGTTAAATAATCATAAAATCGGCGGCGTAAAGATAACAGAATCGTGACATTTAAAACCATCATTGTTGAAAGAATCGGGATAGTTTATAATATCCGCAAAAGAAAGTGAGGATGGGAGTATGGTGAGTGACGAAGGAACCGGAAAAGCTTTGCGCATTGCGCGAATATTTTATATGATATTTTTATTCGCAATCCTGATTTATGCGGATATATTGTATTTCTGGCCTGTTATTCCCGAGGTCTCGAAAAATGTCGGGTTTGATAAAGACTTTGTGCATCAGTGCACCATTATCTTTTCGTTTTTTGGAGTTCTTTGTCTGGGATACTCGTTTTTCATACCAAAAATGATGATCCAGAGATATAAAAATAAACCACAACCCAAACGAAAGCAATTATTCACTTTTCCAATTATTTTAAATAAGGCTGAAAGCCTGGCTTTTTCTATTCAAATTGTGCGTATCGGCACGTTCATGGCCACCTCCGTTCTCGGCCTTGTTCTAGGTATCTTGGGGGCTGGTTGGCAAATCACCTTGCCTTTTTTGGCCGCTTCAATTACTGCTTTGGTTCTGACCTTCCCCACACAAAAAAGGTGGCAGCAGTTGCTGGAAAAACTCAATTCCATTACGCCATTAAACCCTGATGAATAACCCGACCTATTTAGAATAAATATAGTTACCTTCCGATATAATATGGGCTACAATTGGATATTATTAAATCATTTCCGATGAAGGGTGTACTATGGAAACGATCGAAAAAGACCTGGTAATAATCGGGGCCGGGATAAACGGTCTCTCCGCCGGGCTTGCTTATGCGCTGAATAATGATTTGCAGAAGAAGCGCGTGTTGATCATTGAAAAAAATCCGGTCAGCGGGGGTTACGTCCGGTCATTCGACCGAAAAGGTTACCGGTTCGATACCTGTCAGATGATTTCCAATGTCTCAGACATACTGGACTATTTTGGTGTAGAGATAGATTTTTATGAGTTCGGCCAGGACTTCGTCAAGGTGTTCAGCGTAGACCCGGCAAATAACAGCGTGAAAAAATTTGCGCTCTATTCAGAAGGAAATGCTTTCGAGGAACAATTCATCAGGCTGTTTCCATCCGAAGCGGCGAAGCTGCAAAAATTCTTCGATTATTCTTTGGCCATGTTCCACGAGATCTATAGACTCAAGTACGACCCCGGGATTTTTGATATTGCTAAAATGCTGGTTACGTGCCCGAAAGTTGTGCTCAACCGGAATAAGACCTTTTCCGCCTACCTGAAGATGTTCGGCATCGATAACCCGGAAATAGAGCTGATGTTCCAGGTGTTTTCCGGCATGTGCGGCCTGCCTAATGATAAAATCGCCGCGCTGTTGACCGTCGGGGTGATGTATTCGCTGCGGGAAAAGGCATACCGACCCCGCGGCGCATTCGAGGAACTGCCCCGGAAGATGGAACGGCGGTATTTTGAGCTGGGCGGCCAACTGTATCTGAAGACCGAAGTGGAAAAAATCATCATCGAAAAGGAAGCGGTAGAGGGCGTAGTTCTCAACGACGGCTCATTGGTGCGCACACGGAAAATTATATCCACGATCGATGTAAAAACGACGATGCAGGATCTGGTCGGCATGGAAATATTGCGTTCGCTTAATTCCGAATACGCTGAAAAAATCGAAAAGCTGCAGATGACGACCTCATCCTTCACTGTCGGACTGGGTATCGATAACGCCGATTTTTTGATCAAAGCGGGATTGCCGTGCGGGTACGGCCTGCTGACGCTGGGCAATGAGTGTTACGATCAACTCTATCCCGCCTTCGAAAATAACGAATTCAGGTTCTCGGAAAATTGTTTCTATATCGGCATCAATTGCCCGCCGCCTTCCGAAAGGGAAAAACCTGTCCTTTCCATAATGGCAGCGCCGCTGCCGGTGGAGGATTGGGTGCGCCTCAGGAATACCAACCGGACCAAGTATAATCAGAAAAAAGAGCAGATTGCCGAAATGTTGTTAGATATCGTGGAAAAACACCTGGTAACGGACTTGCGCAAGCACATCGTGGTCAGGGATGTTGCCACACCGGCTACTTACGTCCGGTATTCCGGTTCCTCCTCCGGTTCGATCTACGATATGGCGGCGGTGCCGGAGAATTTCGGGGCGAACCGGTTGCCGGTGAAAACCCCGATCGACGGCTTGCTGGTGCCGAAATTCGCCCACGGTGTTTTCGGCGCGATGAACAGCGGGCTGCAGGCGATCGATATCCTGATGGACGGCAAGGTCATGCGCGGTAACTCACGGTTTATGAAAATGGGGAAGTAGGGGCGATAATAATTAATTAAATTATTCAATTAGCACTTGGTATTTCCTGAGTTTCGCGGCAAGGCTATCATCAAGATTGGCGACATCTTTTTCTGTCAGTTCTATGAGATCAATACTGTTCTTTTTATATATCTCTAATTTCCATTTTTTCTTAGCTAGGTATTTTTCGTCATCCATTCCCCAGTATTCTATGAAAACTCTGCCTGTCGGAATATAAAAATCGCATAAAATATCCTCATCAATATTAGGGATTTTTCTTTCATAGGCATGCACAATTTTATAGATATAAAGCCAATTATCAATTAATGCCTCTGATTTGGACCGTACATAATGTCCGTCTTGAGTTCTAAATTCCGGTCTTTGGTAATTGTTCCTAATATCTGTCTTATTTAGTTCAGATGTATTTATTTGATCGTCCGGTACGGATGCAACTTCCCCTTTTGCTTCCTGAATGCTTGTAACTAGCGTTTTATTTTCAAGAATATTTTGCGGCCAACGAACATAAGGAACACCTGTTTTGAATGTGGATTGTATTCCTCCTGCTCTTTTGCCAAAATCAGTAATTTGCCATCCGTTAACGGCTGTATCTCTTTTTATCCAACCGAGTTCAGAGAGGATCGAGTTGATTCTAGATGCAGAAATTTGATGCCAATCTCCAATTGCCGTCGCTGTAATAAGATTTGATCCTTGTCTACCTTGTGATTCTTTAAGTTCCGAGAGAATCGAAGGAGGCCAGACAATGTACCTTGGATAATTTGGATGTTGTCTGTATACTCCACCTTTTTGTTCTCCAAATTGAGTTAATTCCCATCCGTCATTAATCCTACAAATTAGTTTTTTATCAACTAATAATTGAAACATCTCTTTTGTGTCTAATTTTAGTTGTTTTGCTAAATTAGTTGTTGATAACTCTGGAGTTGATACTTGCTTACTATCCATCAGTCTTCTTCTCCTAATTAACCGGATGAGTCAACCATAGCACAAATTATCTTTCATAAATATAATACTATCGTACGATATATAGTAATTACTTTAGGTGTTTTAGTCGCCTTTTGCTCTTTACATTTCTCGCCTAAATGATGTATCCTAGCTTTTAGATTGTAGAGAGGTAAATTCCATGTACAACGCACCGCG
>PMBW01000297.1 GCA_003153075.1 Dehalococcoidia bacterium
GCTTTGCCGTCATCGAGTAGTAAATAGACAGGTTTGGGTGAAATGCCGGTGAAATACACGCCGTCGTATCCGGCGAACTTCAGATAAGGGCCGAAGAATCCGCCGGAATTGGCTTCTCCCCAGCCGCCGGTCAAAGGTGATTTTGCCACGGCCATGTAGCGCGCGCCCGGCGGTACGATCGTGCCGGTGAAGGGGCCGGTTAAAATGCCAAGTGTGTTTTCGGGTCCCAGGGGATCGACTCCGGCCTTCTGCCGGGAGTAGAGCATCCGGCAGCCCATGCCGTAGCCGCCGATAAAGTCGCGGCAGATCTTTTCATCGAGTGGTTCTTCCCGCATCCCGCCGGTGGAAAGATCCACAAACAACAGTTTCCCCATGTAACCGCCGGACATTTTTGCTCCTTTATTCATCAGATGGCAAGGCAAAGCAGATGGATTTTCTGCTAATAAATAAGGTATATATTCGCTATCGAATATCGATAAACTGAATCAAAGTTTAACATCGGGTCAAGGAGTTGTCAAATAATCACGGTGATAATATCCGTGCGTATTTGTAGAGAGTTTGGTAGATAAAATAAGCGGTGAAAACTTTATTGACAAACTCGGAGACTAGTGCTATACTCCGATTTAAATCGATATTCGATAGCGAATATTGATATGTTACTCCGCAACAACTTTATAAAATCCGGAATTGGTTTTAATTAAAAAGGCTTTGTAACAGTCCGTTCTGAAATAGTCTTTGTAAAAGTATATTATTACCAATAATACCTAAAACTACCGATCATTTCAAGATAATGACAATCAAGGAGGGGTGAAAAAGTGGGAAAAACGATTGTTGAGAAAATTTTGGCAAAGGCGGCGGAAAAACCGGAAGTTTCCCCCGGCGAGTACGTCAAAGTCGGAAAAACGGTCAAATTCGTATTAATGGGTACGGACAGCACGCCGAAAGTAGGTCCGGCTTTCAAACGGTTAGGCTGGGATAAGCTATGGGATCCGTCCAAAGTAATGGTTGCCCCTGATCATTGCGGAGCATACACGCGGGTCGGTTCAATCACCACCAACAGGGAAGCACACCGGTTGAACAGCGAATGGGCGCGCAGCATGGGCGTTCCAGAAGAAAATATCATGGAACTGGGAAGAGTAGGCAACTGCCATCACCTGGCGGTAGAAAAGGGCTGGGCGTTACCGGGCAGTGTTTATCTTTCCGGACCGGACGGCCACACGATTACCGTCGGCGGCGTCGGGTGCTTCGGCAGCTGCCTTTCGGCTTCTGCCAACTTCTTCATGCGTTTCGGCTGGACCTGGTTCCGTGTGCCGGAAAGTGTCAAGTTCAACATTACAGGTAAATTAAAAGACGGTATCATGGGCCGCGATGTCTATGAGTATATCCTGGGATTAATCGGCCCGACCGGCGCGATCTACCAGGTCATGGAATTCACCGGGCCGGTAATGGAAGATATGAGCATCGACGGACGGTTATCGATGTGCTGTCTGGCAATGTTCACCGGCGCGAAACTGGGTATTGTCAACCCCGACCAGAAAGTCATCGACTGGTTCAAGGCCAGAACCAATGTGNNGAACCGCAGGTAGTTGTTCCGCCGCACCGGCAGACCGGTGTGAAGAATATCAAAGACGTCGAAGGGATCCCGGTGACCAATGCGTTCATCGGCTCTTGCGCCAGCGGCCGCGATGAAGATCTGGCGATGGCTGCCAGAATTTTAAAGGGCCGCAAGGTTCATTCCAAGGTAATGTTCAATGTCACTCCGGGTTCCAGCGATTCGATGGCCCGGTCCGACAAAGCGGGATATATTTCTACTTTGCTTGATGCGGGCTGCCTGGTCTGCGCTCCCGGCTGCGGTATGTGCCCCGGCTTCTACACGCCGTTAGCGAAGAACGAGGTTTGTATTACGTCCAGCACAACGAATATCCCCGGCCGTATGGGAGACGATAGTGCACAGGTTTACCTGGGGAGCCCCGCTACCGTTGCGGCTTCCGCCATCGAAGGTAAAATAACCGACCCGCGCAAATATTTATAGGGAGTAGCGAAAATGGCTTTAAAATTTAAAGGTAAAGTTTGGGTTTTCGGCGATAATCTGGATGTTGATTTTGAAATACTGTCATTCCGGGAACTGGATGCAGGCATCATTGCCCCGGATAAAATGGGTGAATGGGCTATGCGGGTGGTAGACCCGGATTTTGCCAAGAAAGTAAAGAAGGGCGATATCATGGTGGTCGGCACGAACATGGGCTGCGGCCATGACCATTATCTATCCAATGTTGCCATTAAACAAAGCGGTATTGATTGCGTCATCGCGGAATCTTTTGACCGTAACTTCTTCCGTAATTCTATCGCGGTGGGTTTGCCGATCATTGAATACCCTGGAATCAACAAGATAGCGAAACAGGGCGACGAACTGTCAGTGGACTTAAAGAACGGCACGATCAAAAACGTCACCACCGGCAAGTCCGGTAAGTTCACACCTTTTCCTGATTTCCTGCTGGAAATCGTGGACGCCGGTGGCCTGGAAAAATTCGGTAACAAACTGATTGCCGAAGGAAGAGAACAATAATTTAAGGATATCCCTGATTATGCTGCCGCAAAGAATCAGGTAAAGGGGGTATAAAAGTTGGGAAAAACCATTATTGAAAAGATCATGGCGAAAGCCGTGGGGGAGGCAGAGGTGTCTCCCGGACAGTATATTCAATTCAGGGGATCAAAAATTGATCATCCTTTTGTTATTGCCGGAACCGATATGGGCCCGCGCCTGGTGGGCCGGGGCGCGCCCTTCGATATCAACAAGATAATATTCGCGCCGGATCACTGCGGGTCTTACACGCGGGTCGGCTCCGCAACTACTAACCGTGAGAACCAGCGCGCCAACATCGAGTGGGCAAGAGGGATGGGCGTTCCCGAAGAACACATCCTTGAATTGGGCAGATGCGGAAATATCCATCATATCGCCGTCGAGAAAGCGGTGGCGCTTCCCGGCAGCATCTATTTTTCGGCGATGACTGACGGTCACGCGATC
Source organism: Dehalococcoidia bacterium (assembly GCA_003153075.1). Next base: position 3,026 of record PMBW01000297.1, read on the forward strand.
ACGGTCGGCGGCGTCGGCTGCTACGGCAGCACCATGTCCGCCGCGGATAAGGCTTTCCTGCGGTCCGGTTGGACGTGGTTCCGCGTACCGGAGACCGTGAAGATCAACGTTACGGGTAAATTGCAGAAAGGCGTGATGGGCAGAGATGTCTATGAATACATTTTAGGTCAGATAGGTCCATCCGGAGCTATTTACCAGGTCATTGAGTTCACCGGACCGGTAATGGAAGCCATGAGCATGGACGGCAGACTTTCGATGTGCTGCCTGGCGATGTTTACCGGAGCGAAGACGGGCATCGTCAGTCCCAGCCAGGAGATCATCGACTTTTTCAAAACGCGCACCACTGTGAAGTTCGAGCCGCAGTACAGTGATAAAGATGCCAGGTATATTAAAACCTACGAGTTTGACGGTTCTAAAATTGAACCGCAGGTAGTTGTGCCCCCGCACCGGCATACCGTGAAAACCGTTAAAGATATCGAAGGGATGCCGATCACCAATGCCTTTATCGGTTCCTGTGCCAGTGGACGTGATGAGGATATGAGGATCGCGGCAAAAATCCTGAAGGGACATAAGATCCATCCCAAAGTGCTGTTTAATGTAACACCGGGTTCAAGCGATGCCATGACCAGAGTGGATAAAGAAGGCGTGATCGCGACCTTGCTGGAAGCCGGTTGTTTTGTCTGCGCGCCGGGTTGCGGCATGTGCCCCGGGTTCTACACACCGTTAGCCAAGAATGAGGTTTGTATTGCATCCAGTACCACCAATTTCACCGGTCGTATGGGTGATGAGAGCGCACTGGTCTATCTGGGCAGTCCCGCTACCGTCGCAGCCTCCGCGATCGAAGGTAAAATAACCGACCCGCGCAAATATTTATAGGGAGTAGCGAAAAATGGCACTAAAGTTTAAGGGTAAGGTCTGGGTTTTCGGCGATAACCTGGACGTGGATTTTGAGCTTTCACCGTTCCGGATGCGGGACGCAGGTTTAATTAAACCTGATGAACTGGGAAAGTGGTGTATGACCAATGTTGATCCGGATTTTCCGAAAAAAGTAAAAAAGGGCGATATCATGGTAGTTGGCACCAACATGGGTTGCGGCCACGACCACTCCCAGGCCAATATCGGCATCAAACAGTGCGGGCTGTCCTGCGTTATTGCTGAGTCTTTCGACCGTAATTTCTTCCGGAATTCGATTTCTATCGGATTGCCGATCATAGAATATCCGGGCATCAATAAGGTCGTCAAGGAAGGCGATGAACTGGAAGTCGACCTGCACGCGGGCACGATCAAAAACATCACCACCGGTAAAACGATGAAATTCACTCCTTTACCGGACTTCTTACTGGATATCCTGGAAATAAACGGAATCGATGCCTACACCGAAAAGATGATGGCCCAGGGCAAAATGTAGGTTTGTTGAATCGTAAATAAAATATTAAAGAAGGAAATAAAATGAAAAAATCAACCATGTTGCGCAAACTGCTGAAGCAACCGGGTCTGCTGGTTGTCCCTGCAGCCTACGACTGTCTGAGCGCCCGGTGCGTCGAGGCAGTCGGGTTTAAAGCTGTTTTCCAGACTGGAGCCGGTATCCGCGATGCAGTCCTTGGTATGCCTGATATTGGGTTAGCTACGGCTAGCGAAGTAGTTAATAATGCCAGATACATGGCAGATTCAGTTAATATCCCCTTGATCGTGGATTGTGACGATGCCTTCGGCGCGATGCTGTCGGCTTACCGCACCACGCGGGATTTGATCCGGGCCGGAGCTTCCGGAATGTTCATCAGCGACCGGGCTCCTTTTATCCTGGCGACCGAACCGCACAGCCTGGTAGATGTCCTTCCCAGAGAAGAATACTATGGTAAAATGCGCGCTGCGGTTGAGGTCAGGAACAAGGAAGATAAGGATTTTGTGCTGGTTGCCAGAATCGATTCCGGCGCAAAATTGGGTGATGAAGAAGTTTTAATCCGCGCCAAAGAATGCCTGAAATTAGGCGTGGATGTCATACTGCCCCACTTCCGGCCGCCGCAGTCCAAGTTCGGCGAAAGGAATAAAGAGAATCTGAAGCTGTTATACAAGAAGATCGGCGCGCCCGATGTCTGGATCTGGGGCATGGGGCCGCACACCTTTACCGTTAAAGACTATGAAGATGTCGGCGCCAAGTTATGGGTAACCGGACGAATCACCTCCATTGCCGCTAAAGCGATCATTGATTTCTACGCGAAGTTCAAAGAGACAGGGGTTTTCCCGATCGAAGCCTTCGAAGCAGCCCCTCCCGGACCGATGGGTGACAAGTTACAGGAACTCAGGCAATTGGATTTCTGGGCCGAAGTAGAAAAACGCAATACACAACCCTGATACCATCGGTTTAAATTATAAAAGCTCCTTTTGGTAGTCAGCTGTAAAGTGCGTAGAATCAACTCGGCATTATAAAAAGTGTTGAGCTGATTCTATCTTATCCGGGAGCATTATAGTAAAAACGATTTACATACATCCATGGGTATGGAGGTGAAATTTGGTAAAATTTGAGGTCTTTGACCCGAGCGGATTTGCCGAATCGACCGAGCCTTCTCTATATGCGCCGCGTTTACCGGATTTGAATGGCAAAACTGTCGGCGAAATATCCAACGGTGAGCACGGCGGTTGGGAGGTTGATCGCACCTTCGCGTTAATCCGGGAATCGCTGAAAAAACGCTATCCCGATATTAAAATCATCCCTTATACCGAGTTTCCATCAGGCGTCGGCAACATTGATGTCGATAATATCGGTGACATCGTAGCGGCCAGGGGTTGTGACGCGGTTATCGGCGGCAATGCGGCTTGAGGATCCTGTTCCACGGCCGTCGGCCGTGCGATGGGAAGAATTGAGAAAAAGGGAATACCGACTTTTTCCATTACCCGCAAAGGTTTTACGGGGATGGTATACTTTGGTTTTCTGGCAATGGGGCTTGGTTTGGACGCCGCCCAGCATGAGTATCCCCTGGAGATGTTCCTGCCCGGGAGTGATCTGACTCCGCTCGAAGATAGTATGGATGAGATCATCGCCGGATTGACCGCATGGCAGCCCCATGCGAAAAAACGGGTAAAACAGGAACCGGCCAGGGTAACAATTGAAGGTAACGACTATTTTGACGCTATCGCCAAACTGAATGCGACTTTTTTAAAGAATAAATGGGGCGACGGTTTACCGGTGCTCCCGGCGACAGAAGAGCAGGTCAAGTGGATACTGACCGGCTCCGATCTCCCCAAAGATACAGTGATCGGGAAGATCCCTCCGCTGAACAGGACCGTTACCATCGAAGCCCAGGCGGTTTGCCTGGCAATGACCGGAGGGCGTCCGGAATACCTGCCGGTGTTGATTGCCACGATGAAAGCTTTTCTTAATCCGCAGTTGCGGGCGGTGACCCTGCAGACAACGACGTGTTCCGTATACCCNNGGCGCCATTCCCGGGTCTGGCACGATGGCGATATTTGGCGGCCCGGCCAGATTTACCAATATTGTGTTCGCCGAGGATGAGGCCGGTTTACCCGCGGGTTGGAAATCACTTGGTGAGGAACGGGGTTTCGCCGCCGGCAGTAATATTGTGACGGTGCATTCTGCGGCCACTACTTCGAATGTCAATACCACTCGTTCTTCCACCCAAAAAGTGGCAATAGAAACACTCAATCGGTTAGCCAGGATTATGGCCGGTAATTACGGTAATATTTTCGGCGATTTTAACCCGAACAGCGTACCGGGAGTTGCTCTAATGCCGCGCGGTATTGCGGAAGGATTGGCTGCTCTCGGCTGGACCAAGGAAAAAGTTAAGGCATACCTGTGGGAACATTCAAAAGTTCCTTATGAGGTAATCAGTTCGGATTCTGTAATTTTTGCCACCGGAGAAGAAATTTTTAAGTCTTTCGTGAAAGTAGGCGAACCGTGGCCGCTGGCAGCCGACCCTAAGAATATCATGATCGTAGTGGCCGGTGGTGAGCAGTCCGGGCACTGTTATTGGATGAGGTACGGCCCGGGGCCAAGAAATCCCACCAGCGCGGAAATACAACTGCCGCGTAACTGGACGGCGCTTTTACAAAAAGCAGAAGAAGATTTCGGGCCGGTGCCGGCAAGGTAACAAGCGGCTCAGGGTTCAACAAATACCAACCTTCGGTTATTATGTTGCACAAGGAGTATCTGTCCCCATAGACATATGCTCCTTGTGTTATTTTGAGTCAGAGCATCCTTTCAGATTCATATTTTAATATTCTTGACTTCAGGTAAACCATTTGTTGATTACTGTGAGCTGTCTCAATTATACTTAATAATGGCTTAATATTTGTTCTACAGCATTAGCTCGTGTTAGAAATGCCGGTTGTTAGGGCTGAAATTATTAATACCGATTGTCCTGATAATTTCCTGATTTGGAAAAAGGAGTTTGGTCATGGGTACGAAGAGTTTAGAGGAAATAACCGCGCAAGATAGCGGTTTTTATGCGCGGTTTTTAATTGGCAGGGTGAGGCACCTGATGTTTAATGCCAGACAAAAGGAGTTAGCTCCGTACCATATCTCCCCGCGGCAAGCTACCATTCTGTTTATTCTGCAAAATCTTGGTCACAAACCGACACTGGCCGAACTGGCGGAGCATACCGATCGAGAGATCAATACCCTTTCATTACAGATGACGAGAATGGAGAGGGAAGGTTTAGTCAAGAAAACACGGGAGTCGCCAAAATCGAAATTGTTGAGGTTTGAGTTAACGGCGAAAGGCTTGGAGAGCTACAAAGCCAGTCACAAATCCAAGTCCATTAATGCAATAATGACCGCATTATCCGAAAAAGAACGTCAAGAACTGATATCGTTACTGCAAAAAGTGATTGTCAAGGCTGAAAAGTATTAATTACGCCTGCTATTAAATTTCCATATATATTTTTAACAGGGAGTGCTTTTATACTCCCTGTTTTTATTATCGCGCAGGCGGAATTTTAGTTTTCAGTAAAATAGTACTTGATTCAGGTCTGATTATATTGACAAATTGAAAAAAATAATGATAGCATTTCATATTGACGGCTATTCATATGATATCTATCGAGGCAGATATTATTTTAGACCGGGAACTTCCCATTGGTTTTTGAGGAGACTGCTCCAATTTAGCAGGAGGTTCGGCGCAAACCAGGCCCTACGAAATTAAATAAAAGTAAGCAGCTGTGAATTGCCGTCTGTAATGTGGTCACTTGGACGGCAGAGAGCTAATAGTGAAACCGGCCGGAATGAATTTTCGCGCCGGTTTTTTATTTTTAGCGGAACGCTAAGCCTAAGGGAAAAGTATTCATTATTGTAGCAAACGAATGGCTTTTAAGGGAACCAATATGAGATTAAATTATAAAAGAGGGAGAAAAACTTGAAAAGAAAACAGTTAAAGTTCACAGCCTATGGTTTGATTATAGTGTTGATCGCCGCTCTGCTGGTTATTACCGCTTCCTGTTCCTGCGGCACAAAGGCCACCACGACCAGTTCAGGCGCGGTTTCCGGCGGAGTTTCTACCACTAAGTCAGCGGTAGGTGCGGTGACAACAACCCAATATACAAACCCGCTATATGGGTTGAAGGTGCCCTCGCAATGGACGGTTAATAGCGCTAATGCCAAAGATATTACAGTGAATTCTTCGAGCGCGACTGCCTATGTGCGTATATTAACATCCATCGGTTCTGTCGCAAGTCTGGATTCTTATTTATCATCATGCGTGTCGTTATTGAAATTGGAATTTCCGGCTTATGCGGAACAGTCGCGCTCAAAAATCACGGTAAACGGTTTACCCGCTTATTCCCTTAATGTTACCTTTACGAAAAGCGGTGTAGCAACCAAGGCCATCATGTATGTAATAGTGAAGGGCACTCAAGGGTATTGCGCTGTTGGTATGGCGACGCCTACAGAATGGAATAAATACAGCGCTGACCTAACCGCCATCTTGAATAGCGTTAAACCCAATTAAATAAATGGAGGATAGTTTTTTATTTCAAAGTGTTAGGGGAAGTACCGCATCGGGTGTTTGAGTGGAGGACACTCGTGCTACTGCCTGTAAAACAGCATTATTGTTATACACCTTCCTTAAAAGGTATTTATTAGTTTGCTTAATGCTATTGAAAACATATTAAGGAGGCAGCCATGACAGATCAACCTGCAAACAAAACAAGTACCGGTATGCAGCAGAACGTGGAAGCGTTATTATGTTATGTTTTGGGGTGGATCACCGGTATCATTTTTTTCATAATGGAAAAAGAAAACCGGTTGGTTAGATTTCATGCTCTCCAATCTATCATCGTCTTTGGGGCGATTTCAATTGTTGAGATTTTAGTTATCATGCTCATTCACCTCAATGTTGGAGGAATAATTGTATTGATCGTAAGCATACTATCTTTTATCCTCTGGATATTCTTGCTTTACAAAGCATCACTGGGACAAATGTTTAAACTGCCCGTCATCGGTGAATTCGCCGAACAGTTATCCAAACCTGAAGTTCAGAAATGATAAATCGGGTAGCAGTAAAGAAACATCGATGTTGTCCATGTCACTTGGACACTAAATATCGCGATATAGTTAAATTTATTAGTTTGCGATAGAAAAACGAGGCCGGGAATCTCCCGGCCTCGTTTTATTAAGTATTCCCGTCGTCATCGCGAACGAAGTGAAGCAATCTCAGGGACGGGCGGCATCCAGTCGAAAAAATCATGGCTTATAACTGGCAACTCATGTCTCCGTCATCCCACACGCCCAATCATTTGACAATGCCCGAAAACTGATGATATACTGGCACTTAATTTGATATATTCAATTACGAATACTATCAGGAATACCAGATGGAAGTAGCATTGAATAATAACAAGATTTATAGAAGTGAATAAAAAGGGAAAGAGCATTTTAAGTGATTATTTACCACGATGCTGGTCTTGCCGGGGGAATCCAGGGTACTGTAAGTTTGTGGTAGAACTTTCAGCTAAGTGTTGTTGTAGTCCCCTCCCGTCGTCGGAGCCCTGGGGGTAATCGGGGTTAGCGGCAAGGCCGGCTTTACTGATATTGTTTTGAATTATAACAGAATATTGAACAACGAGGTTTTAGTTATTATACCAGGAGTCTTGTATCAGGATAACAGGAGGTACAATGAAAAAAGGAATAGTCTGGATAGCGCTAACCATTCTCACGGTATCGTCTCTGGTTTTAGCCTCATGTACAACTTCAACGACAGCAACGACAAAATCTACGGCGGCGGCTCCCACTACTAAAACTACATCCGTTACTTCGACTGCCTCCGTCACCTCGACAATACCGACTTCGAAAACAACTTCCACGACTACNNGAAATCGTCCTCAGAACCAGTGACGATGTTACTAATTTTGACCCGTATTACGCCGCACAACTTGTGACTGTTATGGGTGGATGGATGGAGCCTTTGTTCGGAGACGACTGGACATTAGACCCGTCAATATTCGATTATAAGTTACCTGTGGTTGACTTCAACTTAAAGAAAGGCCGCCTGGCGGAAAGATGGGAGTTCACAGACGCCAGTACTTTTGTTGTTTATCTCCGAAAAGGAATCCACTGGCAGGATATACCTCCGGTCAATGGCCGTGAACTGACTGCTGATGACATAGTTTTCCACTATGGTCGTCAGTATGGCGTCGGCGGTGGTTTCACGAAACCCAGCCCATATGCCTACACTACTCAATCCATCGTATCGGCAACCGCCATTGATAAGTACACGATCGTTTTTAAGCATAATATATCCAACCCTCCGCAAATATTGATCAATATGCAGATGAATGCGGAATGTATCGAGGCGCCCGAGGCTGTAAAATTATGGGGAGATGTCAGAGATTGGCATCATGCCATCGGTACCGGACCTTTTATGTTAAAAGATTTTGTCCCCGGTAGCTCGGCGACCATGGTTAAAGTTAACAATTACTGGGACCATGATGAACGTTATCCAAAGAACCAATTGCCATATGCGGATTCGATGAAAATATTAATAATACCTGACCTGAGCACTTCCCTGGCAGCAATGCGTACCGGTAAGATCGATATCCTGACCCCGGTTTCGGCTGATACGGGTCTAACACTTAAGAATACTGACCCTAAAATATTACAGATTAGCCTCCCTGCCAGTACAGCTAATACTATCGATCCGAGAAACGACGTCAAACCTTTTAATGATATCAGGGTCCGAAAAGCGCTACAGATGGCAATAGACCTCCCGACAATAGCTAAAACCTATTACCTCGGCCGCCTTGATCCGATTCCCTCCTCACTAACTTCGATATATCAGGATGGCGGCGGTTTCCCATATCAGCAATGGCCGCAAGACCTGAAGGACGAGTATGCCTACAACCCAACCGCAGCTAAAAAGCTTCTGGCTGATGCCGGTTATCCCACCGGGTTTAAGACTAACATCGTTGTTGATAGCGCGGCAGATTTGAATTTGTTGCAGATCGTAAAATCCTATTATTCCGATATTGGTATCGATATGACGATCAAACCAATGGATACTACCTCCTGGGTGGTTTTTGTGATGACCAACCACAGCCATGATCAATTGGCTCAACGCGGAACCGGCGCACTTGGGCAAACTCAAACCGCAACAGCTCAACTTAATCGCTTCAGGACCGGAGTGAGATACAACTATTGCTTGGTTACTGACTCATTTATTGATAAGACATATGATAAAGGTATTGCCACCACTGATCCAAACGAGTTGGCAAAACTACTTAGAGACGAAAATGAGTATATAGCGCGACAACATCTCTGTGTATCCTTGTTGACAGTAGTACAATATGCTCTCTGTCAGCCGTGGCTTAAAGCTTACAACGGTCAAGCAAATTCGACGGGTAACAATGCTCTGCAGATGAGCTTCTATGAGGCACGGTTTTGGATCGACCAAAGTATAAAAAAGTCCATGGGACACTAAGTTTTGAAATATATTAATGAAACCTGTTCAAAGTATCGGGTAGTTGAAGAAGGATAACGGCGCAGGAAAGGATAAGAATTGATGGACGAAAATAAAACAGGATTTATCAGGACGATCGCTGAAGCCAATGTACCCAACGGCCCCAAGGAAGGCCATCCGGGTAATCAGGGTGTTCATTTTATGAAAGCGCCCGGAAAATACATATCTTGCGGCTTAAATAAAATTCAACCGCAAGGCGGGATTGAAGAACATTACCACGAATTTAACAGTGAGATGACCGTTTATGATCATGTTTATTATGTGCTTTCCGGTCGAATTCGGGCTAATGTCGGAGCTAACGAACGTGTGATTGGCGCCGATACTTTGATCTATTGCCCTTCGAGCATGAGACACTCCATTACTAATGTCGGTAAAGGGCTGGCCAAAGTCCTGGTAATCAGTGGCTTCGGTGAAAAAGCCAGGATGGGTCCCCCGGTATACTCTAAAATTCCCAGCGGAGATTTAAATGCGCATCCGTGGAAACTGGCAAGTGAAGTAAAAAAACCAGCTGTAAAAGATAAAAGAACCGGATACATAATGACCGTCAAAGAAGCGCTGCGTGGAACCGGGGCGGAGGGGCATCCCGGTAATCAAGGGTATAGCTATTTACGCACGAATACCGCGGCCTCTCCGGCAGGCAAGGAACCGTCAATGCATGTATCGCTGGGTCTGAATAAAATACAACCGGGCGGCGGTATTGAAGAGCATTACCACGAGTTCAGTGATGAGGAGCCGATCTTCGACCATATCTACTATGTTATTTCGGGCCGGATTAAGGCGAATGTGGGAGATGTGGAAAGAACCGTTGGCGCTGATAGTTATATCTATTGTCCTTCCAATATCCGGCATTCAATAACCAATGCCGGCGACGGACCTGCAAAGCTATTGCGAATGAGCGGTTCAGCCGAGGGGAAAAAGATGGGTGGTCCTGTATACTCTAAAATGCCCAGTGGGGATTTGGGCGTGATGCCGTGGAAGGTTGCAGGCCCGTAAAATGCGGGTAATTTCAAACTAAAATGGATCAAATTCAAGAATGAGGCCGGCTTTACTGAATATGAAAAGGATTTTTCAAAAATGAGATTGTAGTCAATTTACCAGCAGTATTCCATTAGGATTGGAGGAGGGCCAATGAAAAGAGGAATTGCCTGGATAGCGCTAACTGTTCTCATGACGTCGTCTCTGGTTTCAACCTCATGTACCGGTTCAACGGCCACAATTACAAAATCCACGACTCAGATCTCGATTCCACCCACATCCATTACGTCCACCGCTCCGAAAACAATCGCCTCCAGTGTACCTTCACCCACTTCCCCCTCCACCACGACCGCTGCGGGACACTGGTGGGACAAGCTTGGTAAGCCGCAATACGGTGGCGATATGATCCTTCGAATAAATAGGAATATCGTCAATTTTGACCCGTATTTTACAGCACAACTTACCGCAGTTGAAAACATGTGGTTGGAAAAACTGTTTGCGGATGACTGGACCCTGGACCCTGCAGTATTTGATTACAGGATAGACTTCCGTCCTCCCGATTACATTAAGGGTCTGCTGGCAGAAAGCTGGGAGTTTACCGAAGCGGGCACTTTTGTGGTACATTTGCGCAAAGGAGTCAATTGGCAGAATATTCCGCCGTTAAATGGACGAGAGTTGACTGCCGACGACGTGTCCTATCACTACGACCGGCTTTATGGGCTCGGTCATGGCTTTAGTAAACCATCTCCGTTTCAAGCATCGGTTGTTGCCTTTCAATCCCTGTTATCGGTAACTGCCACCGAAAGATACACAGTTGTTTTTAAATGGAAAACACAAAACCCCGAGGTCATATTAGAGGCACTGCAGGGATCGCTTTCCAATGCCGATATTGCAGCGCGTGAAGCGGTGGAGAAATGGGGAGATGTCAGTGATTGGCACAATGCCATCGGCACCGGGGCATTTATTTTAAAAGATTTCGTTTCCAGCAGTTCGGCAACGCTGGTCAAAAATCCCAACTACTGGGGATATGATGAGCGTTATCCGCAGAACAGGCTTCCTTATATCGACACCTTTATTTATCTGATAATTCCTGACGATGCCACGGCTTTGGCGGCATTGCGCACCGGCAAGATTGACGCTATGGACGGGCTTTCGCTTCAACAGTCCCGGTTATTACAGAAATCAAACCCTGAAATGCTGCAAATTACCGCTCCTGTCGCCAACTGTCCATCTATCGACCCTCGGAACGACCTGGCGCCTTTTAAAGACATACGAGTCCGAAAGGCCATGCAGATGGCGATCGACCTGCCAACCTTAAATAAAACATATTATGACGGTTTTAGTGACCCCTCTCCTTCCACTTTAACCTCAAACTACATGAAAGGGTGGGGGTGGCCGTATAATCTTTGGCCTCAAGATCTTAAGGATGAGTATGCTTATAATCCAACCGCGGCAAAAAAACTCCTGGCTGATGCGGGCTATCCGGGTGGTTTCAAAACCAACGTGGTTGCTGAGGCGACGGTGGATATGGATTTACTACAGATAGTCAAGTCCTATTTTGCTGCTGTTGGTATAGACATGGAGATCCGGTCTATGGATTCTGCCTCGTGGACGACTTTTGTGCAAGTAGGCCACAAGCAGGATGCTCTGGCTATGCGTGTTGTCGCCTCTCTTGGTGAAGCATATGAACCAATGAGACAGTTTAGTCGGTTTCAGACCGGATACACTACTAATTGGCTAATGCTTAGCGATCCGGTTTTTGATGCCTTCTATACGAAAGCTAATGCAGCGAATAGCGTGGATGACATAAAGAAAGTGCTGAAAGATACAAATGAATACGTCGCGCGACAGCATATCGCCATATCCCTGATTCAAAACAACCTCTTCAGCCTTTATCAACCATGGTTTAAAGGTTACAACAGTCAAAATTTCTCGATCTCCGGGGCATCGGGAGGTCCTCATTACGTTGGTTTCTATGCTGCGCGATTCTGGATCGACGAGAAATTAAAAAAGAGTATGGGAAAATAGATTTCAGCCGGTAATTATCGTAATTAACATTTTACCAGCAGTATTCCATCAGGATTGGAGGAGGGCCAATGAAAAGAGGAATTGCCTGGATAGCGCTAACTGTTCTCATGACGTCGTCTCTGGTTTTAGCATCGTGCGCAACTTCAACTACAACATCGACAACGACAAAATCAGCGACAGCGGCGCCCTCTACTGTGACCATCTCAGCCACTTCGATCGCCTCCACCCCTGCCACGACCAGGGTCACCACCGCTTCAAGTACCCTGCCGACAGGCAATTGGTGGGAAAAACTTGGTACCCCGCAATACGGCGGAGAAATGGTCATCCGTTATAACAAAGATATCGTAACCTGGGATCCTTATTTTGCCGATACACCGTTGAACATCATCAGCGCTTGGATGGAATCCTTGTTCACGGATGACTGGACAATGGATCCCGCAGTATTTGGCTATAAAGTTAGTTTCCGGCCCAGTGAATACGTGAAAGGCTACATCGCTGAAACCTGGGAATTTACCGACCAAACTACTTTGACTATCCATCTACGGCATGGTATCCACTGGCAGGATATATCGCCTGCTAACGGCCGTGAATTCACGTCTGCAGATGTAGTCTGGCAGTATAATTGGCTGTTTGGACTTGGTGGGGGCTATACTAAACCCAGTCCATACCAGGCTTCGGTAGCTAATTTCAAACAACTGCAATCGGTGGTTGCGCCGGACAACTATACCGTAAAATTCAAGTGGACTACCCCTAATCCGGAATTGATATTAGAGACGTTACAATCTGCGCAGGCAACCTCCGCCCATCTGTGCAACCGTGAAGCGGTAGAAAAATTTGGAGACCTGAATGATTGGCATCATGCCATCGGCACCGGACCGTTTATTTTAAAGGATTTTGTTTCGGGCAGCTCAGCAGCTATGGTTAAGAATCCTAATTATTGGGGATATGATGAGCGCTACCCGAAGAATAAACTGCCGTACATCGATCAACTGAAGATCCTCATCATTCCTGACGATGCTACAGCGCTGGCAGGGATACGCACCGGCAAAATTGACGGAATGGATAGAAATACACTTGCGCAAGTTCAATCAATTCAAAAATCTAATCCCGAAATCCTGCAGCTTTCTATACCGCCTTCATACGCCGGTACCGTAGACCCGCGGAATGACAAGGCGCCCTACAATGACATTCGGGTCCGCAAAGCAATACAGATGGCGATAGATCTGCCAAGCATCGCGAAATCCTATTATCAGGGATCTGCAGATCCCTATCCTTCCACATTAATCTCGAGTTACCTCACGGGTTGGGGATATTCGTATACCGATTGGCCGCAGGATCTGAAAGACGAGTATGCTTATAACCCGACCGCGGCAAAAAAGCTGTTAGCGGAAGCTGGTTTTGCAACCGGGTTTAAAACCAACGTGATTGCGGATTCTACTTCGGATCTGGACTTGCTGCAGATAGTCAAGTCCTATCTCCTTGCCGTCGGTATCGACATGGATATCCGGACGATGGATGCTGCAACCTGGTCATCTTACGTCAGGACGGCGCGTAAAGCTGATCAGTTAGCTTATGCCGCTAATGGGTCGCTGGCCTTTACCTTTGAACCACTCAGAGCGCTCAACCGGTTTGTAACAGACTACACAACAAACTGGTGTATGGTTAATGATCCTGTTTTTAATGGCTTTGCAACTAAATCTCTGGCCTCAAGCAATATGGATGAGATAAAAAGAATAGTCAGGGATGCAAATGAATATGTCGCAAGGCAGCATTTCGTATTGTCCCTGCTTCAACCAACGTATTTTGCGCTCTACCAGCCGTGGTTAAAGGGTTATAACGGGCAATTCCATTCGATTTCCGGATCATCTTCCGGCACCATGCTGCTCGGATTCTATCCGGCCAGATTCTGGATCGACCAGAAATTGAAGAAGAGCCTGGGGCATTGAGTTTCAATTTACAAGAAAATAAAAGCGGCCGGGGAGTTCCCGGCCTCTTTTATAGTTATTATTACGGGCCCCGAAAGGGCATGATTGATATAGATATTTAACGGGAAACCGTTTTATCGAATCCTGTAAAAAGTTAAAAGCGCCCGTTTTTAACTTTTCGTCCGAGTGTCCAACTAACCCTTTTTACCGTTGTCCTTTATATATTTTTTTGCCAGAAGAACCAGGTCCTTGGGTTTGATCGGTTTACTGACGTATTCGGCAACATCAAAAGGCACCGGCTGGCCCAGCGGTGATTCTACGTAAGAGGTGATCGCCACCACGGGGATTTTAGCGATCGCCATATCCCGGTTAAATTCATCGGCAAACAAAAAGCCGTCCATCACCGGCATCATTACATCCAGCAAAATCAGGTCGGGTTTTTCTTTCCTTGCCTGTGCCAGTCCTTCTTTTCCATTCGCGGCCAGAATAACTTTATAGCCCTCCCGGTCGAGTACCCCTTTCATTACCGCAGCCAGATCTGCATCATCGTCGATAACAAGTATCTTAGCCATCTGATATCCCTCCTTTTAAGTTTTATTAATTGGTGTGGCATTCTTTTGTTTCGGTATCGTGAAAATGAATTTGCTGCCGCGTCCATCCGGCAGATATGGACTTTCCGCCCAGATCTTCCCGCCGTGCGCGACGATGATCCGTTTGGAGATGGACAATCCCAGCCCCGAGCCTTTTACTTCCACGTTGCTGCCCCGGCAGAACTCATCGAACAATCTGGGCAGATCTTTCGGCGGAATCCCGATCCCTGTATCGACGACCTCTACCCTGATCTCGTCCGTATTTTCCGTCAGCTTGATATTAATTGACCCCTCGTTAGTGTAGTTTATCGCATTATTGGTCAGATTGGTAACTACCTGCTGCAACCGGCGGCTGGAACCGTAAATAACGGGGGATTGCGCGGGCAGTTCCACCGTCAATTGCAGGCCTTTTTTATTTGCCAGGATATCCAGGCCTTCGAGCGAACGCGAAATAACGTCGTTTAAAGATATTTCCGCCATTTCCTGTTTGAGCTGGCCTAGCTCAATGCGGGGGATATCCAATAAGTCGGTAATTAAAACGAGCAGACCGTCAATACGCCGTGACGATCGCTGCAGCCAATCTTTTTGTTCTTCGTTTGTCTCGCCGGCGTATCCGTCCAGCACATAAGAAATACAGCTTTGCACTGCAACTAGCGGAGCCTGCAGATCATGGGCCACGACGCTGAGCAGCCGTACAAAACGGGTCCGTTCCTCTTTCAGGTGCGCGACTTCGCCGGAGAACCTTTCCAGTTCGCGCTTGTCTTCCTCCATCAGCTGGTCGCGCAGTTCGTCCACTTTCAGGTGTTGCTGCCGCAATTCTCCGGCAACTGCCGTACTGATGTACGTGCTGGTATAGTTTAACACTGCCAGAGTGACGATAATGCTCAAGACGTAGTTCAACTGCTGGTAGAGTGTATCGGAGACAAAACCGGTCAGGTTCACATGCCCGATAATCCCGCTGTATTCAAGGAATGCCAGCAGCGCCACCATCCCGACGGCAATGGTCGTCAGTTCGTAGGCGCGGCGCCGGTTAAGCAGGATACTGGCGGCTGTTGTATGGATAACATAAACGAAGACGAAGGGGTTGGTAATCCCGCCTGTATAATGGAGCAGGACCGTCAATACCCCCAGATCGAGCAGAACCTGGATATATCCGCTGATTTGCGCGCGCCTGATGACAAGTTCATTATCTTCGCGGGCCAGCCTTCTGTTCCATAAATACATCCAGAGATTGTAGGCTAAAAGAAAAGCACAGGTGATAAAAACTGGCAAGGTTTGAAAGCCGATATTGAAAACGTACCTGGCAAATAGCGCCACGGCAATAATGCCCAGCACCACTAGCCATCTCATCCTGACGAAAACGCTGAGACGGACTTTGAGGGCTTTTAATTCGGGGATGTATCCGGGAACCGGTTCTCTTTTGGACACCGTACAACCCTCCGGCTGTCATTAGAAATTGCTTTTACATGTCTTTAATACAATTTTCCAACTAATAACAAAATCATCACAGTTTTATCTGCTATCTGTATATTCATTCTAACCTATGTTATCGCAAAAATGTGTTAAATATTTATATCAAAATGTCACAGTCCGGTAAAGACAAATACGGTAATGCCGTGGAATTGCCGCTGAAAAACGAGAAGGGCTGCAGCGCTTATCACTGCAGCCCTTCAAAAAATCAGACGAATATTAAAATAGCGGGCTTAGGCGTCGCACATAATTACGCGCACCACGCCAATATTGGGTTCCACCCAGGCGCCGTGATACGTTTCATCGCCGTTACGCCGCCGGTCAGCAACAAAGGCGCCGTTAGCATCAAAATGGCCTTCCTCGATGCTGAGGGTATAGCCCACCCCGATACCGTGGGGCCAGCGCGCAGTAATTTTCGGAGCCTGGACCTTATCGTAAGGCGGTTTGTGGTTGATGTGCAGGCGGCAGTTGTTACCGGCCAGATAGAATTCATTCCTGCCGGCCTGTATTACCAGCCCCGCGCCGCGGTTGTTATCGGGCGGATTGCGGGGCACGTAGGCCGGCCGCCAATCCCCGAATTCGACGATGCCGGTATATCCGTCAAAGTCCAGCCGCAGCACGTCTTCTTTTTCCGGTTGCAGTATCGCCTGGATCTTACCCGTGCCCTGGTATTTGATCACCAACGGCATTAGTGAGGTTACACACTGGATCAGGTTCATTTTCTGGATACTCTCAGGAATGACCATTGTATCCCCGTAGACGCGGTTCATGTGTAGATAGCCGAAAAAGTGGCCGATGCAATTATAGTTAGCGATGGCGTACAGCATATTCGGGCTGCCGAACGATTCCGGGACGAAAAGCGGGTTGTCTTCCCGCGCGTATTTAGCGGCAACAAAATTGTATTCTTTCGGATCGCGGATATACAGATCCGGCCCGATCACATCGACATTAGGCGTAAACCATTTCCAGATATCCAGTACCTTATAATCGACGGCAGGTCCGGCGATATTAATGATCATCGGCAGGTTATAGGCTGATTTGCCGGCCCTGGCCACGGCATCGATGCAGGTCGCGAGACCCCAGGTGTGGGAGATTGGTCCGGCGGCCTGACCGAACAGTTCAGGCCAGTTGCCGGATTCTTTGGCTCCTTCTTTCTTCCATTCGTCGTATACTTCCCCTTTTCCGGCGGCTTTCATTGCGGTGATCAGCTGCGCAGGCACGGGGCCGTTGAATGATGCCAGCGCTTCCGGAGCGTAATCGTGATCCTGTTCCGTGATGTTCGGCTCGTTTTCCACCTGCAGGGCCAGCACGGTATGCTCGGCGCTGTCTTTTGTTTTCAGGTGCTTGCATAATGCGGTGAATACTTTTTTATCAGCGTCAATGGTTGCCTTGCAGTGTGAAGAAAGCACCCAGATATCCTTGCCATCTATTGCTTTCTCCCGCTTAAAGCGCGTCGGGTTGGTCTTGACCCACGTCGGGGCGAAATCCATGGTGCCGTTCTTCCAGGTGGCAAACCAGACCAGGATTATTTTGACATCGTTTTTACGGGCAAGGGAAATAAGCGTATCCACGCTGGAAAAATCATATTTTCCTTCTTCCGGTTCCACCTGATCCCAGAATACGGGGAACTCTCCAGCATTACCGTGCGCTGTTTTGATCGCTTTGAAAGCTTCTTCAACCTCGGCTTCATCACGTGCGCTGTAACCGCTCTGGCACAAAAACTCCGCGCCGACCGGGAGAAAGGGCTTCCCATCCACCATAAATAAACGTTTTACCTCGGCCATNNATAAAAACGAGGGAATAACCGGCTGTAAACTAAATGTGAATTAACCTGGTTGCTGTTCAAAGTCCGGACAGAGCTCAGTCGATTGCTTAACTTAATGATTAAGCACTTTGCTGAGGAACCGCTTGGTGCGTTCCTGTGACGGATTGGTGAAAAGAACCTCCGGCGGCGCTTCCTCGATGATCTGGCCTTCGTC
>PMBW01000040.1:0-212 GCA_003153075.1 Dehalococcoidia bacterium
ATCAATTTTAATAATTCTTCCAGTGTTTCCCTGGCGCTGTTAACGACGGCCTCAGCTGTAGGGACGGGGGCAACATTACCGGGTTGAACTGTATCCAGTACTTCGACGCTGATCAGGGCATCTTCGGCGCCAAGGCCGAACAAGCCGCCGCTTTTACCTTCGTGGAGGATGGTGACATTAATCTCTGCGCGTTCTACTCCTAATTGTTTGAG
>PMBW01000040.1:342-2616 GCA_003153075.1 Dehalococcoidia bacterium
CTGATGATATTAGATGCTACCCAGTATAACGCGAGACCGCTGGGGAAGTTCATCGTCATAAAAGCAAACAGGATGGGCATCATGAACAGCATCATCTGACTCTGGGCCGCCTGCTGTGGGTCGGTATTCGTCGGGGTTACCATTTTTTGCTGCAGCCACATCGAGCCGCCGACCAGGATGGGTAAAATGTATAAAGTATCAGGCAGGCCGAGGTTCAACCAGAGGAATTGACTGTTTAAAGGCACCATCGGGAAAACCAGGTGCCAGTTAGGATAAAGGTAACGGGAGAGGTTCAGGAGTTCTTCCGGGCCGGTAGCCAGGACGCGCATAATCGATTGATAAAGGGCAATCCAGATCGGCATCTGAATCAGCATCGGCAGGATACAACCGATATTAGTGACCCCGGTTTCTTTAAGGAGAGCAGCCTGTTCCTGCGCCAGACGCTGTTTGTCTTTAGCGTATTTCTTCTGCAGTTCCTGGATCTTGGGCTGCATGTCCTGCATTTTTTTACTGGAAAGGAGCTGTTTTTTGGTCAGCGGATACATTGCCGCTCTGATAAGAACGGTAAAAATGATAATTGCCAACCCGGGGCTATTGAAAAGATATTTTGAAGCCACGATGAGCACATTGATCATCGGTCTTAAAATAACTATTTCCCAGATATCCAAGAGATGCTACCTCACTTCACGGTACTAAGATTAAAAACAGGCTGGCCGATTTCTTTTGCGGTGATATCGATCGCATACAGGTTGTCTTTGGTGGTATGGAGATACACTACATTACCCCGGGCGAAGAGGGGGGCATTGATGTCTTCATTGGGTGGAAGGTCTAATTCTTTGTGACTGCCGTCGGTGGTATTGACAATAAAGACTTTACTCTTTTGCCGGGTGGGAGCGGTAGAGGCGACCGAAGTAGCGACAACGAGGGTATTTCCGATAACCACCGGTGAAGATACGATAGAATCGCCCAGCACAATTTTATTGACGAGTTTGCCGGTAGACGGGTTCAACACATAGACATTGCCGTCAAGGCATGGGGCATACACGTTACCGTTAAAAACTACCGGTTTGGCCCAAAACCAGTTCTGCGGATTATCCGCGCCGGTATCATCGGTGGGGAATTGCCAGACGATATTGCCGGTGGCGGCATCCAGGGCATAAAAACGGCGGTTATAATCGCCGATAAAAATCTTATTATCAAAGATCGCCGGGGAGGAGTTGATCGAGCCTTCAGTCTTTGTTTTCCAGATTTCCGTGCCGGTGGCGGCATTTAATGCATACACCGTTTTATTAAAGCAGCCGATGTACAGCGTATTGCCGTCGATGACCGGCGCCGACCAGACGATGCTGGGGATTTTATAAGCCCACTTTTTATAAAGGCCGTTGGCGTCGAGGGCATAGACCATGCCGTCAGACATGGCGAAATAAACTGTATTATTTGAAATAATGATACCGCCGATAATGGTACCGGTCATGGCGCCCTGGCGGGGATACAGCCATTCAGGGTCGGTGCGCAAGGCATTATCGACAAATTTGTAGCCGTAGATCTTGCCGTCGTTGCCGCCGACATAGACAACTGTTCCCAGTTCCGGGGTAGTCAAGACGGCAGGAGAGGCGTAGAGAGTCAAAGCGGACGATGATTGGCTGCAAGATGGTATGCAGCTCAGCGCTCCGTTGGATACAGGCGCGGTTAATTGGAGAGGTTTCCCGAGGATGGCGTTACTCGTTGGATCAAAGGCGACGATGCGGCCTCTCATAGAAGCGGCAATGATTGTTTTGCCGTCGTCAGTTACTGCCCCGCCGGCCCAACCGCGGGCAATGCTGCCGGTGCAGCTGGTGACAACCAATGCGCTTAGTATCAATATTGCTAATAACGCGAAGATAAATTTTTTCCTGGTGCTCACTAATATTTGCTCCAATATAACTGCGCTGGGAAGCCTAGGGAACGGGGTCGTAACCACCTTCGTGCCAGGGATGACAACGGGAAATGCGTTTGGCGCCCATCCAGATACCCTTAAAAATACCATAGCGGTCAATGGCCTGGGAGGTATATTCCGAACACGTTGGTGTATAACGGCAGGATGACGGGAGCACCCGTGATATAGTAGACTGATACAATTTAATCAAACCTAAAGCGATAACTTTCACTTTAATTCACCAAGCTAATCAACTGCCGGTTTAGTTTCCAGTATCTTTGCCCTCGATAATAAGTTCAGGGCATTGGCCTTCAGAACGGTGAAGTTTGCGGCGGCGGAAGCGGGGCGGGCGATAAAAA
>PMBW01000259.1 GCA_003153075.1 Dehalococcoidia bacterium
ATCGCAAATGCCGTACGCAACGCGGTCGGCGTGACTGTCACCAGCCTGCCCATCACTCCGGAAAAGATCTTCATGGCGATGAAAGCGAAGAAAGAGAACGAGAAGAAGGGCAAATAGTTTTATAATAATAAGAGGGGGAGGCCCAGCTTCCCCCTCTTCGGACTTTTTATTCAGGAAATAACAAAACACAAAAATAGTTTACCAGGAGAGTAACCGATGAGTTATAAATGTCCGGTCTGTATCAAGGTTTCCACCACGCCGCTTGACCTTGCCCGCCATATGATTGGGCGCGGTGACAAAGAGCACCGCGACTGGTTTGCTTCCAAAGGTTTTAAATACTCGGAACTCCTTACCATGCAGCTCAGTTCTTTCGGCGGCGAAGGTTACAGAGCTATCTCCGAGGTCCTCGAACGCGAAACCAAAATGAAATAACCTGAAATAACTGAATAAGTATAATTGTTATGCCGTTATGTCACGATTATGTTGTGATGATAACGGCATAGCTGTTTTCTGAAACAAACTCTAAATCCTTATATCGAAATCCTAAATAATATCTAATATCGTTAAATTCAAAATATGGGTTATTTATTCTTCCAGACGGGTTTTCTTTTCTCCGTGAATGCCTTGAGCCCTTCCTGTCCGTCTTCCGTTTCCCAACTGCGGATGCCTAGTGTTGTTGCCCTGGCTATTGCCATCTCAAATTCCGCGAGGTCGGAGCACTGATACACAGCCTCTCTGACGAGCTTGATACTGAGCGGGCTTATCGCCAAGAACTTGCGGGCCATTTCTTCGGCAGTCTTATCCAGTTCTTCTTCGGGCACCACTTTGTTCACCAGCCCGATACGCCCGGCTTCCGCTGCGCCGATGCTTTCTCCCAGCACGATCATTTCAAAGGCTTTCTTCTGCCCCATGATCTTCGGGAAAAGCGCAGCCGCTGCCGGCGCTAGGCCGCCCAGCACGATTTCCGGCTGTCCGAACTTCGCTTTATCGGAAGCTACCGCCAGATCGCAACCGGCCACCATCTCACAGCCGCCGCCCAGCGCCACCCCGTTGACGACCGCGATGCTCGGCTTACCCAGATTTTTCAGCAGGCTGAATATCTGCCCGAATTCCCTCATCATCATCGGCATTTTATCGCCGATATGGTCTTTTACCTCGACGCCCGCGCAAAAAGCCTTATTACCGGCGCCGCGGAGCAGCAACACCCGGGTTGCATCATCGTTTTTTAATTCCCTCAAGGCAAAATTAATCTCCAGAATGGCTTCATAATTCACGACATTGACCGGGGGACGGTTGATCGTCAGTTTGGTGATACCCTCTTTGGTTTCCAGCAGGATATTTTGATAATTCATCGCGTCTCCTTTTAATATCAGCCTAATCTTATATATTGAATGCAGTCGTTATCCGGAACTTGTGATACAAGTTGCCCCATTATATAATGGCCTCCAATTTTATGTCAATCAGTACTTTCAGCGAATCAGGAACGTTATCGTTTGTTTCACAAGTCAGGAGAACACATTTGATTGTGGCTACGCAGGAGTTCCAGAAAAGGGAGCGCGATAGCACTCTCTCTCGTTTATCTCCTTCTCCCTTCTATGGGAGAAGCTGGATGAGGGTCGCCGGGCAGAGAATTGAATAATCCAACAGCAGGGAATCCATTTTTATTTTTATCAAAAGTTGCGTAGTTTTTCAGCTTCACGTATTTAGGATTTCGCTGCTTTATGTTAATATAGTGCTATCAAATAAATTGTTGTGAGATGGAAATGCCTTCAGGAATGGAACGTATCCCGGAACAAAGACTGCAAAAACTGGCGAATATCCGCGCGATGGGGATTGACCCTTATCCGCACCGTTACAAGCGTTCATATACCACCCAGCAGGCGGTGGAATTATTAGCACAGGCAGAACAATCAGGCAAGATAGAGAGTGAAGAAGTGATCGTTGCCGGCCGCCTGATGGCTAACCGCACGATGGGCAAAATCTCCTTTCTGGATATCCAGGACGGCTCCGGGAAGATCCAGCTATTCATCAGTAAAAATGAACTGGATGAGCAGAGCCACGCTTTACTCAAAGAACTTGATATCGGCGATATTATCGGATCGAGGGGCGTGGTCTTCCGCACCCGCAGCAAAGAGCCCACGATTAGAGCGAAGCAATTAACGATGCTCTCAAAGTCGCTGCAGCCCCTGCCGGAAAAATGGCACGGTCTGAGTGATGTGGAACTCCGTTACCGCCAGCGTTACCTCGACCTGATCTCTAATGAAAATGTCCGCAAGACATTCCGCCTGCGTAGTCAGATCGTCAGCGCCATTCGCAGGTACATGGACGGGCACGGCTTCCTGGAAGTGGAAACACCCATTTTACATCAGGAAAGCGGCGGCGCCACGGCCAAACCTTTTAAAACCCACCATAATACGCTGGACCGCGACCTTTTCCTGCGTATCGAGACGGAATTGCATTTGAAAAGGCTGATCATCGGCGGGTTCGATAAGGTTTATGAAATCGGCCGGATTTTCCGTAATGAAGGAATTTCCTTTAAACATAACCCGGAATTCACCTCAATGGAGAGCTATGAGGCCTATGCCGATTATAATTCCGTGATGGAAATGGTGGAACAGATGGTTTCTGCGGTTGCCGTGGAAATCCTGGGCTCCACCGTAATACCTCACGGTGAAACGACCATTGATTTAAAAGCGCCCTGGCAGCGACTGTCTTTCCGGGATGCCATTACCCAGTACAGCGGCATTGATTTTGTGCAATATCCGACCGCCGATATGCTGCGCGCCAAGATGCGCGAAAAAGGGATGACAGTCGACCCGAAGAGCAATTGGGCGCACCTGGTCGACGACCTGCTTTCGACCTTTGTCGAGCCGAAACTCATCCAGCCGACATTCCTGATCGATTATCCGCTTTCGCTATCTCCGCTGGCCAAGAAGAAGCCGGGCCAGGAAAGAGTAGTCGAGCGGTTCGAGGCCTTTGCCGGCGGCATGGAGATTGCCAACGCCTTCACCGAGTTGAACGACCCNNATGGAACACGGCATGCCGCCCACCGGCGGTCTGGGTGTCGGGATCGACCGGCTGCTGATGATCCTTACCAACAACTCGTCGATCAGAGAAGTCATCCTCTTCCCGACTTTAAAAAATAAAGAATAAAATCCGAAGCACTAAATTCGAAATACGAAATAAAATCGAATAATGAAATGACAAATACAAAAACATATGATCTGGAGGAAAGAACCTTTAGATTTACCAAGGATATAATAATATTCACGAATTCACTGCCAAAAACTACCGCCAATACAGAAATAGTAAAACAAGTAATCAGATCTTCGGGTTCTATCGGCGCGAACTACATCGAAGCAAATGAGGCATTGGGAAAGAAAGATTTCGCCATGAGAATCAGGATCTGCCGTAAAGAGGCAAAAGAAACAATTTATTGGCTTAGACTGATTGAAACAAACGATGATTCATTAGAACCGAAAAGAGCCGTGTATGTGAACGAGGGTACCGAATTGATGAAGATATTTGCAGCAATCTTNNATGTTGGATATAAAATTCATACGTGAAAACCCGGATGTCGTCAGGCAGGCGATGGCCAACCGCCAGGAAAAATCATCGCCGCTGGATGAAATCCTGCAGGTGGATACCGAACGCCGCCAGAAAATGACCGAATTGGAAGACCTGCGGCGCAACCGCAAACAGGCGTCTAAGGAAAGACAGGCCGATGCCGCAGAGGCGGGCCGCGCTTTACGCACTAAGATCCACGACCTCGAAGAAACAGTGAAGATTCTGGATGTTAAACTGAACGATCTTTTACTGCAGATGCCGAATATCCCGAGCAGCCAGGTCCCCGTCGGCAAGGATTCTAGTGAAAACGTCGTGGTGCGCAGCTGGGGCGAACCGAAAAAATTACCGTTCCCCGCGAAACCGCACTGGGAATTAGGAGAATCGCTGGGTATCATCGATTTTGAACGCGGCGTGAAATTATCCGGCACACGGTTTTATATTCTGCGCGGACTTGGCGCCAGGTTACAGCGCGCAGTGATTGCCTACATGCTGGATCTGCACACCCTGGAACACGGCTACAAAGAAATTTAT
>PMBW01000059.1 GCA_003153075.1 Dehalococcoidia bacterium
CATTAATCCTTGCTGAACGGCATACCGAGCAGTTCTAATAATAATCGACCTTCTTCATCGGTTTTTGCAGTAGTAACGATTGTTATCTCAAGTCCCCGTACCTTATCAACCTTTTCATATTCAATCTCGGGGAAGATGGTCTGCTCTTTTAAGCCCAGGGTATAATTGCCGCGGCCGTCAAAAGCATTTCTGGGAACACCCACAAACTCACGGCCTCTGGGCAATACGACATTGATCAGTCTATCCAGGAAGTCAAACATCTTTTCCTGCCGTAAAGTCACTTTTAAACCGATCGGCATGCCTTCTCTTAATTTAAAGTTCGCGATGGATTTCTTGGAGCGGGTTACAATTGGCTTTTGCCCGGTGATAATGGGCAAATCCTTTTCTGCACCTTCCAGCGCTTTGGCATTGGACACCGCTTCGCCTAAACCGATGCCAACGACAATCTTCTCCAATTTCGGCACTTCCATGATATTCTTGTAGCCTTGGACTTCCATCAGCTTGGGTACAATTTCTTTCTTATACTTTTCTTTCAGACCAGCCATTATTCGATAACCTCACCACAAGCACGACAAATTCTTGCTTTATTACCGTCGTCCAGGGTCTTGTAGCCAACACGAACAGGGTGATTACAATGATTGCATATCAGCATTACATTAGATATATCAACCGGTGCTTCCCGTTCAATGATACCTGCCTGTTTAACCTGAGCTTTCGCTTTGCTGTGCGTCTTGATCATGTTGACGCCTTCAATAAGAGCCTGGTCGTCTTTGGGGAAAACAAAGCGAACTTTGCCTTTTTTGCCCTTATCTTTGCCGGCGATAACCAGGACATTATCATCCTTTTTTATTTTCATCGCCTGTCTCCTTAAAGTACCTCAGGTGCCAGAGATAAAATCTTGGTGAACAATTTTTCTCTCAATTCTCTGGCAACCGGACCAAAAATACGAGTTCCTTTGGGGTTATTCTTTTCGGTAAGAATTACCGCCGCATTATCATCGAATCTGATGTATGTGCCATCGGCTCTCCGCTGCGGTTTAGTAGTTCGAATTACTACGGCACGAACCACATCGCCAGCTTTCACGGATCCGCCGGGAACGGCCTTTTTAACGCTGCCGACAATAACATCACCGACATGGGCATATCTGCGGCCGCTGCCGCCGAGGATATTAACGCACATTACCTGTCTTGCGCCGGTATTGTCCGCTACCTTTAATCTGGTATATATTTCTATCACTTGTTCTTACCCCAGGTTTTATTCTTTCTTTTCTTCCGCTGCAATTGTTCCAGTAGTATCCGCTGTTGTTTCATTATTAACTTCATCAGCGCCTGTTTTTGCTTCAGTCAATACTGCAGGAGCAGCTATTTCTTCCGGTTTAACATCGATAGCTGCGGCTTTGATAATAATCTCCGCTACACGCCACCGTTTTTCTTTTGAAAGAGGCCGGGTTTCTACAATTTTTACAGTATCGCCTATCTTGCATTCATTTTTTTCATCATGCACCATATAGCGCTTTACCTTTTTAATTGTCTTGTGGTATAAGGGATGGTTCCGATGGGATTCAACCAGCACAACGACAGTTTTTTGCATCTTGTTGCTGGAAACCTGCCCTATTTTACTCTTTTCTAATATCGTCATAGATTAACCCTTTTCTTCTGCCGGATACCGGCAGATTTTCATAATTTGACAGGAACTATTTTCCCGCCAACTCTCTTTCCCTGATTATGGTCTGTATTACCGCTATCTTTCTTCTGGTTTTGGGAATTTCCCGGTGATTTACCAATTGCTTGGTAGTGGCTTTCAGACGCAGGTCAAAAAGTTCCCGGTTAGCCGCCTGCAGCTGTTTGGTTAATTCCTCAGAGCTCATCGCCCGAACTTCGCTAGCTTTCAACTGTCTCTAACTCCCTGGTCCTGGTGATGCCGGCAAGACCACTTGTCTTCCTGGTTACGAACTTGGCATCGACCGGTAATTTATTGGATGCCAGACGCATTGCTTCTTTGGCGGTGGCTTCATCAACGCCGCCCATTTCAAACATGATGCGTCCGCGCTTTACCACAGCTACCCAATGGTCCGGCTGACCTTTACCGGAACCCATACGGGTTTCTGCCGCTTTCTTGGTGATGGACTTATCCGGGAATATACGGATATATACTTTACCGCCCCGGCGCACATAATGTGTAATTGCGCGCCGCGCTGCTTCAATTTGACGGGCCGTGATCCATACTGACTCTTCCGCCTGTAATCCAAAATCACCAAAAGTGACAATATCACCGGAGTGGGCAGAGCCCTTCCTTCGCCCTTTTGAAACTTTGCGGAACTTTACTCTCTTAGGTTGTAACATTAATATCTCCCTACTTTTCCGCTGTTGGTTCTTCCGTTACATCGGAGGCAGTCTTCTTCGGTTTTACTGCTTTCGGTTTCACCGCTCCGGTTGCCGGATTGATTTTCTTGGCCGCAGGTTTTTCTTCTGTTTCTACTTCAGCAACAGCTTTTTCAACCTTTTCGGCGGCAGGTTTACGGACCTTTTTAACTTCCGGTTTCGCTGCCTTTACTTCCTCAACTGCCGCTGCCGGTGTTTCTGCCGCGGGTTTGCGGATTCTTCTTACGGTATGTTTCTCTGCCAGAGCCTGGGCTGCCGCTTCTTTCACGGCCGCCAATTTTTCAGGTGATTCAATAGCCGGTAGTTCAACCGCTGCCGGTTTAACTACGGCGGCGGGAGCAATAGCCGGTTGAGCGACTGCTTCAGCTGGTTCTGCTTCTTCTTTAACAGGTAGAATTTCACCTTTATAAATCCAAACTTTGATGCCGATTCTGCCCATGACAGTTTTAGCTTCGGTAAATCCATAATCAATATCAGCGCGTAATGTATGCAGCGGCACACGCCCTTCATGCATAGTTACGGTCCGGGCAATTTCAGCTCCGTCGAGACGGCCTGC
>PMBW01000019.1 GCA_003153075.1 Dehalococcoidia bacterium
AAGATTAAGTAGGCCTCCACTGCATCGCGGCGAAGGCAGGTATCCATGTTGGGAGCACAATCGTTCTGTGTGCAAATAATCTCCAAAGGCCTTGGATTGTACTGTTTTTTACAAATTAATTACTCATGACTCAAACAAGACTGATCGGCTCCCCCGCCTTGCCCTCCCACTCCAAACCAAGTACAATAATAGGAACANNTCTAAAACTCCCCGTTTAACATATCTCGCGCGGGTAATTTCAGGAATAACCAATCCCTGTATTCTCAGTATATTAATCCTATTCTTGATTGTCTGGACGGAATCAAACGGTTTGCCCCAAATGGTAGCATGGTTGGCGACAATCCTGATATTCTTTGTCTCCATACCGGCTGTTTACGTTTACTTTAAAACCTCCGGCACTGAAAACCGTTTTAAATCATTGGTCGGGCTAACAAAATATCTGAAGCAGCACCCGCTGCAGATCCTGTTTTTAGCTCTCCTGCTTGGGCTCTCCTGCATTGCGGTTCTGGCATTCATTAAAGCTTCACCAATTTTAATTGCCACCGTTGTTGCCTTGCTTGCCGGTTCTGTCATTACTTCTATTTTCTATCTTTTTTACCGTGTCAGCTTTCACATGACCGGTTTAATCATCCTTATTATTATGGCTGCACAGGCATGGGGGCCACCTTTTCTGTTACTTTTACTTACGGTCCCTCCGGTCTTCTGGGCAAAGTACTACCTGCGCGACCACACGATACCCCAATTAATTTCCGGTATCGCTGTAGCCACTGTCGTCAGCCTGCTTACCTTGCTGCTGTTCGGACGTCTCAACGCGCTTTAATCCAATTATATTATGTCAAGTAGCACTGTAATTGCTCTTGCTCTTTTAATTTCCCGGGAAATCGCGCACTAATAACTATTTCTTTGTGATTTAACACAATTGTAGTAGTACCGTAATATTTTCGTAACATCAATTCTCTATATTGTAGTTATTAAGTACTTGAGGATTGATATGTTTGTTTCCGATATCAACCAGAAACAGGAAGCCTTGTTACTGAATGACTTTTACATTGACCCCGTCGCCTATCAGGTCAAAATGGGTAAAAAGGAAATCGACCTGACAATTAAAGAGTTCGAATTACTCTACCTGTTTGTCAGTAAAAAGGGCATGGTTGTCAGACGCTCGGAAATATTACAGACAATCTCCACCTCCGGCCAACCGAATAAAGACGGCGCCGTCAATGTCGAGATCTGCCGCCTGCGCAAGAAAATCGAGGCTGATCCCCATCGGCCCAGGCACATCGTCGCCGTCAGAGGCATCGGCTACCGGCTAAAATAATAACAGTACGTTTTTAATACTCTCCCACTGTCCATTCCGGCGCAGGCTGGAATCAATGCCCCACGGTCATTGCGGGCGNNTACTGGTTACTCATAACCCTTTTAAAAATATTTTTCCCCGTAATCCTTTTTTAATAATCATGAAATATTCCTGTAACAATTACCCTGTAAAGTTAAGACATCCGTTAGTGAAAAAGGGGGACTGGATTGCCTATCGATGCCGCGAATACAGCCTGGGTACTCGTATCAGCCGCCATGGTCATGTTGATGACTCCCGGTGTCGCTTTCTTCTACGGCGGTATGGTTCGCCGGAAGAACTTTCTCTCTACTCTCATGATGTGTTTCATCACCCTTGGCCTGATCGGCCTGCTCTGGGTAATCTATGGTTATTCCCTTGCCTTTGGCGCGGATAAATGGGGCATCATCGGCGGGTTAAATTTCTTCGGGCTTAACGGTGTCGGACAAACTCCCTCACCTCTTTATGCCTCCACTATTCCCCATCTGGCTTTCGCCGCTTTTCAGATGATGTTTGCAGTTATTACCGTTGCCCTCATTACCGGCGCCGTCGTCGAACGTATGAAATTCAGCTCATTATTAGTTTTTTCCGCCCTCTGGTTCACCCTGGTTTATTGCCCGGTTACACACTGGGTCTGGGGCGCCGGCGGCTGGCTCAATAAAATGGGCTTCCTCGATTTTGCCGGCGGCACGGTAGTGCATATTACCGCCGGTGTTTCCGCCCTCGCTCTGGCGATTATTCTGGGCCCGCGTAAAGGTTACCACGAAGGTGAGCGTATGGATCCCAGTAATATTCCCATGGTTTTACTGGGCGCGGGCATTCTCTGGTTCGGCTGGTTTGGCTTCAATGCCGGCAGCGCACTCACTTCGGGCGGGCTGGCTTCCAGCGCATTTATGACCACCTACATTGCCGGGGCTGCGGGCGCAATCACCTGGATGATTCTCGGCTGGTCATATCAACGGCCATCTGTATTGGGTGTCGCCACCGGCGCGGTCGCCGGTTTGGCCACCGTCACCCCTGCCGCCGGATTTGTGCAGCCGATCATCGGCATACCGATCGGTATTGCCGCTTCCCTGATCGGTTTTTACATGATGGCCTTCCGGGCTAAAAAGACGCGTATCGATGAATCTCTGGATGTCTGGGCTGTGCACGGCATGGGCGGCACTTTCGGCACGCTCGCCGTCGGGTTCTTCGCCTCGCTTGCGGTGAATTCTGGCGGGCGCGACGGGCTGTTTTACGGACGGGGAGTTCAGGTCTTAATTCAATTGGTTGGTATTGTCGCAGTCTGGGCTTTTGCTTTTGCCATGACCTGGGGATTGGGCAAACTGGTGGATGTCACCATGGGCCTCAGGGTGAGCGCAACCGAAGAGAGTGTGGGATTGGACATCTCTCAGCACGGTGAGCGCGCTTACGGGGGCTGGATGAGATGAAGAAAATAGAAGCCATTATCCGGGAAGAAAGACTCGAACCGGTTAAAAATATGTTAGAAAATCTGGGATATCACGGCATGACCATTACTGAAGTCAGCGGTCGCGGCCGCCAAAAAGGCATCCCTCTCAAATGGGGCTCGAAAGAGTACCGCCTTGACTTCCTCCCCAAACTGAAAATCGAGGTCGTCGTTATGGATGAAGACGTGTCACCGGCGGTCAACGCCATCATCCGCGGGGCGCGCACCGGTGAAATGGGCGACGGTAAGATCTTCGTCATTCCNNTCGGAGCGTCAGTATGTAGAACGTAATATGAAATTAACACCTGCGAAATATAACCGAAATATTACAGCTTTATACTCTAATTAAATAGATTAAAAAATAATAAATAATACTGAAGGAGAAAAAATGGCACCAAGTTCTTCATCCGGTTACCAGGAAGTCCTGAAAATGGCAAAGGATGCCAAATGTCAGTTCATCGACTTGAAATTCGTCGACCTCCCCGGACAATGGCAGCACTACACACTGCCGATCAAGGAATTAGCCGACCTGTTTGAGGACGGCAACGGTTTTGACGCCTCCTCCATCAGAGGGTTCCGCGCCATCCATGAGAGCGATATGCTGCTCTTCCCCGATCCCGCTACCGCTGTCGTCGACCCGGTACTCGAACCCTCAACACTGAGCCTCATCTGCGACGTCAAAGACCCCATGGACGGCAAAGACTATGACCGCTCCCCCCGTAATGTCGCCAAAAAGGCCGAGGCTTACCTCAAATCTACCGGCATCGCCGATACCAGTTTCTGGGGACCGGAACTGGAATTCTT
>PMBW01000243.1 GCA_003153075.1 Dehalococcoidia bacterium
TCGAAATCGTTTTCAGGGTCTGGTATCGAATACTCATTTTTATCGATTATAAAACGGTAAAGATGCGAGTTAGTCCAGCCCATCCCTTCCTGGAGAATAAGGTGTAAACGGTGTAATGTAATGTTGGAGGGAACAAGGATCCGTCGCCAAATTACCGGGTCGGTTTCTTTTAAGGTGACCTTAATTTGATAAATTACAGGCGCATTGTTTTGTTTTACCATAAGATACCCTCTTCCTCGCTTTTTCGATTTTGGATTTGGGAAAAATTCGTTAGGCAAACAGAATATCTTACTTTCTGGTCAAATGCTGTAAAAAAATAAGACCATGCCATAATATGTTAACTGGAGCGCTTTCTCCTCAAATGTCCCCGCCCTGTTTCCATCCCTTGGTATACTCTTTATTACTCTCAAATAATTCGTCGGCCATCCTGTGAATTTCATCGATCGCCAGCACCGCGCTCGTTAACGGGTCGACCAGAATCGCTTGAGTGATCTTCGTCTTGTCCTTCTCCACTATTCCGCGTACCGTCAGTTCCTGCACGCTGACGTTTGCCCTGTTTAAAGCCGCTACTTGCGGGGGTAATCCCCCGACACGGCAAGGATGGATGCCTTCCTTGTCAACCAGGCACGGTACTTCGACACAGCAGCCCTCCGGCAGGTTAGTAATCAGTCCGGTGTTCTTAACGTTACCGTAAATACAGATAGGTTCTCCTGTTTCTATGGCCTTAATAATAAATGAACCGTACTCATCACTGCGTACCAAAGGGAATTTATAATTGCTCTGCATCTGTTGCTCGAAAATATCATTCCGTTCTTTCATGCGCGTATCAAATATTTTTCCTCTGTTAAGATATACCGCGCCGCTGTCTTGCTTGTACCTCTCAATGTCCTCCGGTCGCTTCCTGAAATAGGGAACATATGTCGAAACGTGCTTGCTGGACTCCGTAACATAATACCCGAATGCTTTAAATAATTCCGCCCGTGCGATATCCGGTCCGTTGTAAGCCGCGTTTGGCCCCGAATATACCTCCGGGTCTCTAAATTTCTCTCTCAGTAATGGGTAGGCGTCTTCCCCGCGCCATTTGAATTCCAGAAACCATGCCATATGGTTGATCCCCGCCACCCGGTACGAGACCTCATCGTAAGGCACGCCGATATACCTGGCCAGTTCGGCGGACGTGCTTTGAATACTGTGGCATAGCCCCACGTTCTTGATCCGAGTATAATCGTTCATCGCCCAGCAGATCGGCGGCAGCGGATCCGTATAGTTCAGCAGCCAGGCATCCGGGCACAACTCTTCCATATCATGGCAAATATCCAATAAGATCGGCAGGTGACGTAACCCGGCAAATATCGCGCAGGGTCCCTGGGTGCTGATATCGCCCTGGTCAAGCCCGTGCTTCAGCGTAATCTTCCGGTCGGTGTTGCCCAGCCGCCCGCCGCCGACCATGATTGCAACAAAAACATAATTTGCGTTTTTTAATGCCAGACGTCTGTCCGTTGTCGCCTCTATCCGGGTGTTAAACCTGTTTTGCTCCACCAGTTTCCTGGCGAAAGCGGCGGCGCGTTCCAGCGGTTCTTCGGCGATATCCATTAAGGTGATCGTGCAATCTCGAATCTCCGGGCAAGCAATAATATCCGTTATCAGCCGGCTCGAAAAAACATGGCTTCCCGCGCCGATGATCACAATTTTCGCCACTTTTTTCAACTCCTGACCGCTATTTCCCGTCTAAAACCGGACTGCTAACTAGTATGGTGTCTCTAACACTTCGTTAGAATACGCTATTCCCATACCGACTTTCGTCGGTATCCAGAAACAATAGAGTACCGACTGGATCCCCATGTCCTTTGGGATGGTATAAAACCCGGGGGCTAACGCTATTTAAGAAGCGCCACACTAGGTATTTGTCAAATTCAATACGAATGATATCCTAATCGCGGCTGATTATCAAACATTTTATTGCCGGGGGCAGATTCTCTTTCGGTAGGTTTCTCCCTTCTTCCCAAAGAAATGCTGCTGAGAAATTTCCCGAAATTTCACCAATAAAGTTACTTTTCTCCCTTTTGTAAAGGGTGGCTAGGAGGTATTTATTCACAAATACGCAGGGTTTCTCCTGCCGTTGGATTCTTTAGTAAAATAATTCACTTCATTAGTAATCAGTTTAGTTGATGCATGAACTAGATTGCCCCGGTCGGCCCCCATCCCGCTGGAAATCCGGAGCCACATGATTAGCGTTCCAATATTCTCAGGCGTCCTTCTCAGATTCAAACAAATAGTCATCAAATCCGCATGTACCTGTTTTTAGTATTTGTTGTTGTTTATCATTTTGAGTTTGTTTGGAATTTGGACTTTGAGATTTGGTATTTGATTTTTGTCGCCCCGTTATTTTCCCGTCGTCGTGGTTTGCTGGTAATACGGCTCATAATTAGGGCCGCTGATATCCGCGTTATTGTTATATCCGGCCTTTTCCCAATAGCCGCGGAAGTTTGTATCTGAAGACAGCTCGATACGGGTCACCCACTTCGCCCATTTGTAACCAAGTTTATTTTTTGCCACCACCTGGAAAGGGAACCCGCGGTTTGCCGGCAGCGTAATGTCGTTGTTCTTCAAAGCGATGATGATATTATTTGTCGTTAAATAGTTCAAATCCAGTGAAGTATACCCATTTTGGTCGTCCGCTGTATAAAAAATGGCAATTTTAGCCTCTGGTCTGACCATGGCATCGGCGAAAATAGCGTTGAGTTCGGGGCCGGTCCATTTGGCGGCGAAAGCCCAACCCTCCACGCAATTTAAATCCGTTACCTGCGATATCTGCGGATAAGCTTGCAAATCGGCATAACTCAGGCTCAGCGGGTGGTCCACCAGTCCGTCGACGGTCAGTGTGTATGTCGCCCTGTCGATGTTCTGGGTCCCTTTCAAGGCATTATTGCGTTGATTTTTAATCGGAGTCAGATTTTGACCTTGAAACTGCACGGCTTCAGTCTCTCCCGGTCCGGAAGGAACCGGCTCTGTACTGCAACCGAGCATAAAAGAGGAGAACAACGTGATACACGCCCAGAACAGGCACCATAGCCGTGATCTATTATTATTTAACATAATCAGACAGCCGTAATCAACCCATCAAAGACATTGTAATATTTTCAATGAGTCAATTCTACCTGTCTGCAAATATAAAAGATATAAAGCGGTTGCCAAAAATATAACAAATTGATGACATTTACCGGTAACGGTCGGTTTCAAGGCGAGAACGGGTATTTATTCATCTCGCAATAGGTCGACTCAAACGTAACTTTAATTAATTTAATAACTATAAACATCCCGCTGGAACTCTTATAAATTTCTGAATAATCGTTATTAATAGTCTGAACTAACAAATTACTCGCTAGCGCCTTATTTTATGATTGAAATTGTGTATTCGGAGGCTAAAGATTGTATCTATTTAATTATGAGACCATTAGTAACTAAAGTGGGTTCCTTCTTCTGTGGGCTGCTTTTTGTTATACTTATGCTTCTCTCCCTATCAGGCTTATGGTCCCGGAGTTACGATGGCAGAAGGAATGAAAGAGAGTGCTTTATTATTAAAATCCGTGCTTACAACTTATAACTCACAACTCAAAATTCACTTAGCTCTTCGCCTGGAATTTATAGCCGATACCCGGCACAGTAATGATATAAGTTGGATTAGTCGGGTCCGGCTCTATCTTGGACCTCAAACGGCTGGTGAAGACGTGTAAATATTCTCTTTCCTGCGCGTATTCGCTGCCCCAGACTCGATTTAAAAGCTGGGCGTAAGTCAGCACTTTCTCCGCGTTTAACGCCAGTTCACGTAATAGATCGTATTCAGTGGGCGTCATTTTAATCGCGATTCCATTTACGGAAACTTTTCTTTCTGCGTAATTGATTTGCAGACCGTCGCAGTTGAAAGTAGGTTCATTTTCGGAACTGCTGGCGGCAGATGTGCGCCGCAGCACAGCTTTCACGCGCGCCGTTAGTTCCCCGACACCGAATGGTTTGGTAATATAGTCATCCGCGCCCAGTTCCAGACATTTTACTTTGTCATCCTCGTCACCTCTGGCGCTCAGCATGATGATCGGTACTTGCGACCATTCACGCACACGGCGGCAGGTTTCAAATCCGTCCATCGTCGGCATCATGATGTCCAGTAGCATCAGGTCAGGAGCCTCTTTTTCCACTATCTTCAGCGCTTCTGCGCCGTTGCTTGCCGCCATTGTTTCAAAGTGATGGATTTCCAGATTGGCTCTTAAAAATTTCAATATTGCCGGTTCGTCGTCAACAATCAGTATTCGTATGCGTCGCATCTTATACTCCCTTCCATATGGATTATAATATAACACTTGGCGCATGAACACATCAACACTGAAATAGTCAGCAGCCTGACTATCTTGTGAGAATTACCTCAGGCATGGCTTCTCAATGATGCCATTGACTTGTAAAAATTTAGTACTAGTACTAACTGAAGAGCCAATTGATCATTGATTTGTCTGGTTTTTGCCCTTCGGATTACTACGGATTTTTACAGGTGAAGGTGAATTTTGTCTCCCATGATTTAAAAATGGATGTTCTTAAAATAGACCTTCTTTCGTTGGAATTGATTTGTTTTGCGATCGCGAAAATAATCAAACGATATCTTCAACAAAAAGTAGCTGGCCATGAAGCCCATCACGGTCCAGAGCGGGAATAGGATTGTCTCAGCTAACCTTTCATGAAACAGGTTAGTGGTTAAATTCACGACTCCGTCCGGAATAATTTTAGATTTAATAGTACTTTGGTTTGTTGGTCAATAATCAGGAAAAATAATATTGGCTGTGTCTAAGCCGAAAGCTGGAAGCTGCGGCTGTAAATACTTACTCATACTTTACGCCGGCAAATATATTGAAAATCCAGTATGTGTTGGGTATTTGGAATGTTACCCTGAAAAACCAAAATAAGTTTAAGCCTCCAGGGAGCCTG
This sequence comes from Dehalococcoidia bacterium, assembly GCA_003153075.1. Next base: position 4,972 of record PMBW01000243.1, read on the forward strand.
ATATTAAATTGTGTGTTATTGTTTAATAAATATTCCCGCATGTTATAATAGTAAATTCAATTAGTAAAAATAGTGCAAAATAAGCTGAAAGCTGACCGTTGAGTCCGAACACGAAATACTTTTGACTTTCGGTCAAAACGTACTGAACGCTATTACTAACACGAGGTGTCATGATGCAAAATAATCAAACTCCCATTTTACAAACACCCCGGCTGATTCTCCGGGATTTTCGTGAGGAAGATTGGCGTGATGCCCATGAATATAGCACCGACCCTGAAACTGTTAAATATATGCCTTTTGGCCCCAATACGGAAGAAGAGACCAAAGCTTTTGTCGGCAGAGCGATAACCAGGCAAAAAATGTCCCCGCGCGTTTTTTACGATTTCGCGCTTGTTATAAAATTGGATACAAAGTTGATTGGCAGCTGTAGTATTGTTGTCACTGACGCCGAAAATAAAGAAGCGATGATAGGATATATTATCAACCGTAATTACTGGAATCAGGGTTATGTGACTGAGGCTGCACGCGCGGTTGTGGATTTTGGATTTGAGCACATGGGTTTGCACCGTATCATCGCCAGTTGCGATCCTGCCAATACGGGTTCTTACCGCGTGATGGAAAAAGTCGGCATGCAGCGGGAAGGCTACTTGCGGCAGGAAAAATTGTTCAAAGGGGTCTGGCGCGATTTCTTGTTGTACTCTATTCTGGAAACAGAATGGCGCAGCCGGAAAAATGATCTACACGAAAAATCAGATACTGAGAACGACGGCGGCAAAGAAATCGAGTTCCTGGAAAAAAACCAGAATGACCTTGATCTCATTCAACCATTGTGGGAAAAACTGCATGCCCATCACCTTGCGGTATCCAAATATTTTAAGGATAGCCGCGCTACTATCACCTTCGAAATGCGTAAAAAAATGTTAATCGAAAAATCCTTTGAAGGCGCGCTCCGTATCGATCTTGCCCGGGACGCCGCCACTAAAGAATTCATTGGTTATTGTGTGACCAGCGTGAACAAAGAGAAAGAGGGCGAAATCGAATCGATTTATGTTGAAAAAGACTACCGGCTGTCCGGTATCGGTGATAGCCTGATGACCAGAGCCATTGCCTGGCTGGAAACAGTCACGGTGAAAAAGACCATTCTCGGCGTCGCTGAAGGTAACGAAGGGGTTTTTGCTTTTTATCAACGGCATAATTTTTACCCCAGGACTACCATCCTGATGCACAAACCGGAGATCCCGGCGGAAGCGGAGCGCTAAAATGGAAATTCGGCCATTTACCGGCGCCGACGAAAAAGCGGTCATTGCGCTCTGGCAAAAATGCGATCTTCTCCGCCCGTGGAATGATCCGCATCAGGATATCCGGCGTAAGCTGAAAGTCAACCCGGAACTGTTTTTAGTCGGGGTAATAGAGGGTCAAATAGTCGGTACGGCGATGGGCGGTTATGAAGGGCACCGCGGTTGGGTTAACTACCTTGCCGTCGACCCCGCTTTTCAACGTCAAGGGTATGCCCGGCAAATGATGCAGGAAATTGAAAAAAGGCTTTTAGTCCTGGGCTGTCCCAAGATCAACCTGCAGGTGCGCGTTGGAAACGATTCAGCCTTGGAGTTTTATAGCAGAATCGGATATAAGAACGATAATGTCATCAGTCTCGGTAAGCGCTTGATCCCCGACACTGCCAAACAGGAGTAACAACCTTGGATATAAAGAAGTACACTGCAGAAGACATTCCGTTACTGGAATTCGATCCTGATACAACCGCGCTGATCGAGCCGCATAACACGCACCGGCACAACCAGGATTTACCGCAAGCATGCGTCATGATCTTTTACGCTTCGGTAATCAACAAGCTAAAGAATGAAGGCCTTCTTAAAAAGACTTTTACTCTAGCCGGGTATGGCGAGACTATCCTCCCAACCGAGATATTTGTCGCTAATACGCCTTTCGGCGGTGTTTCTGTTGTTTTCCCGGGTATCGGAGCCCCGATTGCTTCAGCGATATTGGAAGAACTTATCGCCCTTGGCTGCCGGAAGTTTGTTGCCTGTGGTTCCGGCGGCGTTCTTAAACCGGAGTTAAAGAGAGGCACAGTGGTAATCCCGGGTTCGGCCGTCAGGGATGAGGGAACTTCCTATCACTACTTACCTCCTTCGCGTACGGTAGAAATGGAGCCCGATGTGGTAGCAAAATTAGAAGCAGTATTGAAAAAGCACCATATTAATTATGAAATCGGCAAAACATGGACGACCGATGCTTTTTACCGGGAAACAAAAAAGAAAATCGCAAAAAGAAAAGCAGAAGGTTGTATCTCGGTGGATATGGAATGTTCGGCGTTCCTGTCTGT
>PMBW01000216.1:0-1274 GCA_003153075.1 Dehalococcoidia bacterium
GAAAACATAAACCGGATAAAATAATAGAACATCTGTGGGTATAGTTTAATCCATTTTAATAAAATAATGATGCCCTGGTAGGGACAGGTATCGGACCTGTCCGCCCTGTATCCCATACCGGCGCAGGCCGGTATCCAGTTCTATTATTTTAATATTTCGAATTTTGTTTGATTATTGAATATTGATTATTGGTTATTACGACGTCAGGAGTCTTTGATGGCTATCGATTTAGTTTGCTGTATGACAGTTGATGAGAAAAATCCCCCCGCGACATCGGAGTACAAAGGCAAAACGTATTACTTCTGTTCGAAGGGCTGCAAAATCGCCTTTGACAAAAACCCGGAAGCCTACCTGCGTAAAACGTGCTAGACAACTAAATCCCCTTGATTAAACCCCTGAAATGCGTTATATTGATCTGAAAAGAACTATTCCAGAGAGATATAATAGGAATTATCGAAGGGGGTAAAAAGAGTGTTTGAAATCGTCAGCTCGCCTTGGGAAAAAACTTTTACACGATTACTGCGTAAAGCCAAAGCAAACGTATATCTCGCCAGCCCGTTTATCAAATCGCAAACCGCCTCGCTCATCACTAACAATATTAATAACGGTATCGATTTCAGGTTAATCAATTCCTTCAAATTAGCGTATTTTCACAACGGCGCTTCCGATCTGGATGCGCTCTCCATCCTGATAAAGGAAAATTGCAAACAGAAAAATGTTTACAATTTACATGCTAAATTATTTATTTTCGACGATACTGCTATTATCACATCCGGTAATCTAACGCCGAGCGGGCTAAGAAATAATCTGGAGTACGGAATCCTGGTTCGGGATGCTCTGGTAACCGAAATTAAACATGATTACCTTACTATTTTCAATAATCCGGATTACCCCAAAATAACCTCGGCAATAATCAACAAAGCGCAAGATATCCTGTCTGCAGTTCCTAAAGAAAAACGAAAAAAGATGGGTGTCACCGACAAATATTTGTTTAGAGAAATTGCGGCTGAGACCGATTCTCAAGAGTTGTATGATGGTGGCATTGAGAGTGTAATATCAAATCTCACAGCCTGGAAAAAGGACGTATATACATGCCTGACAAAAATACCTGATAACGTTTTCACTTTACGGCAAGTCTATTCTTTTGAAAAGCAATTAAGCATGCTGCACCCAAATAACCGCAACGTTCAGGAAAAGATCAGACAGCAATTACAATATCTGCGAGAAATGGGCTTGGTGAAATTTGGCAAACCAGGAGTTTATAAAAAGCTATG
>PMBW01000216.1:1325-7354 GCA_003153075.1 Dehalococcoidia bacterium
CATACAAACTGCGAAAATCAATGATGGCCAAGGGAAGGAATCGGTAAACCTCTTTCTTTTCTTACCACCAACCACCCTTCGATAACCTCCGCATAAGAGACAAGATCAGGCAACAACTGCAAATATTGAGAGGCAGCGGCTATTTAGAGTTTTTGGGACGAGGAAGATATAGAAGAGCATAATGAGGCAATATATTTTTCTTACTGCTGAAGGTACCACGTTTCAACCTGACAGCGCCAGCTCAGAACCTGATATCGAGAATATGCAAGTAATAGGCTTCGCTGGCGGCGATACAATCCAAGACGCCGTGACAAGGTTGATTGGGTTAAACGCGTACTTAGCCAATACGAATTTCGATGAAATCTTCGCTATTCAGCTTGCAGATAACCGCCGAGAATACTTTTCCCTGAGAGATGTCTTACGGAAATCTGGTGGCATTGGATAAGCAAGGTTAGGAACGTATCGGTTGATTGAATTTCTGTCTTGCAAGATTTTCCTGGAAGATTCAATACCTGGAATATTAAAACTATAGGATTTTTCTACCCCTTCAGCCGCTGCAAATACCGGTGTGCCTGCAGCGCGGCTTTGGCGCCTTCACCGGCGGCAATGACGATCTGCTTTTCCGGCACGGTGGTAACATCCCCGGCGGCATAAAGCCCCGGAACTTCCGTCTCGCAGGAGCAATTGACCGGCACCTCGCCGTTCTGATTTAATTTGAGCAAATCCTTGACCATATCGGAGTTCGGCGCCAGCCCGATTTCGATGAAGACCCCGGTATCATCCAATTGGCGGAATTCCCCCGTCTTGAGGTTTTTAACAATAATCCCGTCCACCANNGACCGAAACCATGTCAACATGTTCGGCGATTTTCACCATATCCAGCGCCGCCTCGATCGCCGAGTTGCCGCCGCCGATGACCGCCACTTTCTGTCCGGTAAAGATCGGGCCGTCGCAGATGGCGCAATAGGTGACGCCGCGCCCGGTCAACTCCATTTCGCCTTCCACATTTAAACGCCGTGGGCGTTTGCCGGAGGCCAGCAATACAACTTTTCCCTGGTAAGCTTCTCCGGATTCAGTAACGACCTCGAAACCGCCGTCGATCTTCCTGATTTGCTTGACTTTGGGGCCGATTTTCCGCGTGATCGGGAACTGGTCGACCTGCTGCTGGAATTTGGCGATCAGGTCGCGCCCCTCGATGAACTGGTAGCCGAGGTAATTTTCGACGCCGGTAGTCCAATTAACCTGTCCGCCGATATCGCTGGCAATGAGCAGGGTATCCACGCGTTTACGCGCGGAATAGACGGCTGCTGCCATGCCGGCAGGCCCTCCGCCGACGATGATTATTTCGTACATAGGAACCTCCGGGGTCAAATAATTCATCATTTGGAATTGTGACTTCTCTCTCCTTTTTAAGAACAATGTCCCGTCTCGTTCTCTTCACGGGAGAGATTGAAGAGAGAATTGTCCAATAACCAATCCTACTATCTGGCTAACAATTCATCGATTTTATCTTTGTTAAACCCGACGATAAGTTCTTCGCCGATCATGATCACNNGTGACACCTTTGCTCGAAAGATACTCTTTCGCTCTAAAGCACCATGGTCAGGTGGTGGTGGAATATATGGTAACTGGTTTATGTTCCGGTAATCTGGCGGTTTCTTCAGTCATTTTCATCCTCCGGTTTTAATTTGGCACAGGCCATTAGCGTCAATATACGTTAGTAAATAGCTTAAGTCAAGCACGCTTTAGACGCTGTGATTAATGTCACCTTGAGAGGGAGAATCTTGTCTTGCGGGAAATCCCTCTGTATCTGAGGCTGTCTAAAAATGGTTTTTGTAGGTTATTGTTAGGTACATTTTAACTGCGGTTAAAAGTATTTCGTTTAAGACTCAAGATTCTTCCCGCCTTCGCGGGAATGACAAGGCGTGAATATTAGATTCCAGCAAAGCTGGAATCTAATATTTTTATTTGTCATTGTCGGGCTTGACCCGACAATCCAGGTAATGTCGGACAGCCTCAGACTCTTACCCTCAATTTGTGATGTAGCCAACCCTTAATCCCTCTACATTTTCTCCGAAAGACTCCTATACTTTACTTCGAACTGCTCCGTAAAGTACCTCCGGCTGCGGCCTCCGGAAGTACTTACGTCTGCGGACTACAGCCTGAGAGGGCGGGAGACTGTTTTTTCGGGGGAAGGAAGGGAATATACCTAATTCAGACTGATCGTGGAGCCGTCTGCGGTTTTCGTCACATCGATGCGGGCAGGAAAAGCATCCCGCAGCTCCTCGACGTGTGTGATCACCAGAATTTTCTCGAAATCGTCCTGAATGGAATTGATGGCCTCCTTGAGTTTTTCGATACCGGCGGCGTCCTGCGTCCCGAACCCCTCGTCGATGATCAGCGTGGGTAAGGGCGCGCCCGCCCTTTTGGCCAGTAACCGCGAAAGCGCGATGCGAATCGCGAAATTAATACGGAAAGCTTCGCCGCCGCTGTACATCTCATAATTGCGCGTACCCAGTTCGTCGGAGATCTTGATTTCCAGGGTCTCGGTGACATCGCCTTTTTGCGTCTCTTTCTGGGTCTCTATCTTGACGTGCATACGGTTATCAGTCATCCGCGCCAGCAAGCGGTTGGCCTCGTTTTCGATTTCCGGCAGGGCTGTTTCGATCAATAAAGCCTGGATTCCTTTTTTCCCGAATGCCTCCGCCAGTTCATGATAAATCGCGGCTTCTTTAGCGGCGACGTTTAATTGTTTTTCTTTCTCAATTTTTTCGGTTTCCCGCCGGGTATAATATTCCAATTTGCCCTTGATCCCGCCGATTTTTTCCTGCACCTGTTTTTGCGTGACCGTCAACCGTTTGAAATCATTTTCCACGCGCAGCAGGTCGTTGGCAACTTGCGGCAGCGCCTTGATTTCCAGTGATAATTCCATCTTTTTTAGACTGTCGTTCTGCAGCCCCTGCTGTAATTCATCACTGGCAGTGACGGAACGGGCAATGTCTTCTCTTTCCTGGTTGATTAGCCGGTCGGCTTCCTCCAACCGCTGTTTAGGGGCTTCAAACTGCGATAAGGTTTCCAATTGCTGACGCGCTACTTCATGACTGATCGCGTCGTATTTCATCGCGGTCAGTTCAGCGGTAATCTGATTGATCGCCGCCTGTTGTGTTAAAGCAAAATCCTTGCGTGCCAGGCTCTCCTCGATATTTTTCAATCCCTCTTTTTGGTCTGTCAATTGGCGGCCTGCCTCCTCAGCGCGCTGTATCTCCCGCTCCAACGCCCCCATGCGGGTCTGCGCCTGGGCTTTGTCCCGGGCGAGGGTTTTCTCAATCTGCGATATTTCCAGCTCCGCCGTCCGGGATGATGCTTTCTTCTGCACAATCAGAGTGACGGTGCTGTGTAATAGCTCGGATTTGCTCTGCTTTTCGGCATTGTAATGGGCGGAAATATGCTGCAAGCCGGCCGCGCCCAATTCCGTCTGGCAAACCGGGCATTTGGCATTGTCCGACTTTATTATCAACAGGTCCAATTTTTCGGTAATTTCGGTAATTTCTTTTTCCAGACGGTTTTTGTCCGATTCCAGGCTGCGGATTTGCGCTATATTTTCCTGACTCGCTTCCCGTTTGTTATGTAAAGCCTGCTCCTGACCGGCGAGCTGCAATAATTGATTCTGCGCCTGCTGGTCTTCTTCTTTCAGTTTGGGTAATTCCGCGAGCGCTTTCTCCAACTCATTGACCCGGTTTTGCAAAAGCGCATGCTCTTTGTTCAACGTCTGGCTTTCACGCTCCACCTGCATTTCCAGTTCATGGCGGCGTTGATTGAATTTATTGACCAGCGCCAGATTTTTATTCAAGGTATCATTCAGGGCTTTGACCTCAATAAAGCGCCGGTATCCTTCCTCGATTTCCACGCGCTTGGCTAAAACAAGTTCGTGCTCGGTAATCCTGCCCCGAAGCTGCCTGATCTGGTCCTGCCACTGATTTAGGGCGCTGGTTTTTTCCGCGATACTTTTTTCCAGCTGCAGCAGATGCGCCCGCTTGCTCTCCAGCAATTCCTTGCGCTGACGCAATCCGACCAACGCTGATTCCTGCTCTTTCAGCGATTTTTCAATCTCTTCCAATTCGGTTTGGGCTTTCGTTAACTCCACTTCACCGGCGGCCTTTTGTTCCAGTTCCCGGTTGATATCGGCGATCGATACGGCCAGGGTAGCCCGCAGTAAGTCGCGTTGTTTGACGATGTCTTTGGCCTGCGCTTCGAATCCGTCGTAATATGCCAGACCGAGAATATTCACCAGCACCTGTTTGCGTTTCGCCGGGCTAGAAGTTGTGAACTCATCGGCGTGTCCCTGCCGCAGAAAAGCGCTGTTGGTGAAGGTATTATAGTCCATGTGCAGCACTTCGATGATTTTCTGCTGGGTCAGCGGGATTGAATCACAATCCATCGGGCGGTAACCTGTGCCGGACGCGATCTGAAAGGTTAGCGACGATTGCCCCGAAGCCCCGCGCCGTTTCGGGCGGGAGTGTTTGCGGATGATGCGGTATTTCTGTTCCCCGACGGCAAACTCGAACTCGACTTCCATCTCATTTTGATTCTGGTGGATGAGGTCGTCGTCGCGTTTGGCGCGGGTTTCTCCCCACAATGCCCAGGTCATCGCGTCGATGATGGCAGACTTGCCGTTGCCGTTATCCCCGCAGATGCTGACAGTGTGAATACCGGTAAAATCTAGCGTAGGCACGTTCTCCCGGTAAGGCATGAAATTGCGCAATGAAAGCCTGATAGGAATCATATGCGGTTATTTTAACACAGACGGCGGATTGACAAACAGTACGGGTAAATACTAATATCTAAATCCTAAGCTCCAAACAAATCCAAATGCAGTAAAATATAGAGACATCGGAAAAATAATCAAGTATCAATAATCAATATTCAAGCTTTAGAGTGGGATTAGCAAAAGAAATTAAAAGTCAAGCCATCGAGGATAAACGCAGGTTATTGATAGATGAGTCATCAGAACTTTTAAAGATATTTACTGCCACAATTGAAAAGATAAAATAAATAATATTCAGTATTTTCTTGAAACTTGATACTTGAATCTTGATTATTCGTATTTTGGGGGTGTTTTATGCAATCTGCCGAAGGTAAAATGGGACGGGTTTTCATCCTCAGACTGGAAGACGGCGATTTACTGCCGTCGGCAATCGAGGGTTTTGCCGAAGAGAAAAAGATTAAAAACGGTTTTGTGCTGCTGGTGGGCGGTATCGGCAGCGGTCAGGTCGTGGTCGGACCGCGGATCTCCGAACAGATGCCGCCGGATGCAATGTTATTACCGATCGACGGCGCGCACGAAGTGGTGGGAGTGGGTATCCTGGCCCCCGGCGCCGACGGTAAAATTACGATGCACATGCACGCGGCGATGGGACGCTCCGGTAAAACCACCACCGGTTGTATCCGCCCCGGCGTGAAGGCATGGCTGGTCGCTGAGGCAATTCTGTACGAAATCACCGGCGTCGATGCTAAACGTATGCCGGATAAGAAAAGCGGCTTCGCTTTATTGCAGGTCAAAGCATAATGTTTTTTCAAGCAAGGCTGAGATATGTCGTTGTGTCATAATGAATGTAATAAAAATAAAATACTCTCCTGCTTATAAATATACTGCAGGCTATATTATAGAAATCCCCTGTTCATATCTAATAAGAAAGGACTAATAAAATGAAAAAAGTAATGATTACCCCCCAACCCCTGATTTGCGCCCCGCCGACTGTAATGGTCGGGACAATGATCAACGGCAAACCGAATTTTATGACCGCGGCATGGTGCGGCGTAGCCAGTAGTAACCCGCCGATGATCTCCGTCGGCATCCGGCCGGGGCGTTATACAATGCAAGGGATCAAAAACAAAGAATTTTCGATCAACATTCCCTCCGCCGACCTTGTGAAGGAAGCCGATTTTTGCGGCATGGTATCCGGTGAAAAAGTGGATAAAGCAGCGGTTTGTAAATTCAATCTTTTCTACGGCGCGCTGAAGAATGCGCC
>PMBW01000216.1:7373-7603 GCA_003153075.1 Dehalococcoidia bacterium
ATGGCGGAATATTTCTCCATCGGGGAATCTCTGGGCAAAGGATATTCCCTCGGCAAAGTACTGATGGAAAAGAAATAAACAGGACTAACAGGATATCTTATTTCGTCTATCCCGATGAAAATTGGATCCATTTACCTTTCTGACTTCTTTGTTTTAGTCCGTAGTGAAAAAAACGTGATAAATTTAAAATTCTCTCTTTAATCTCTCCTTACCAAGGAGAGAGAATGCCA
>PMBW01000216.1:7609-10140 GCA_003153075.1 Dehalococcoidia bacterium
GTTGGACTGTGACTTAGACAACAAGTCAGGTTTCTTCGCAGACTCAGTTTGCCAAGCCCTCATATTAATAAAAAGGAAGTAGCATGTCAAAAATCAAGAGTATCAAAGCAAGTGAAATTCTGGACTCCCGCGGTAATCCTACCATCGCCGCTGAAGTCGTCCTGGCAAACGGCGTCATCGGGTCAGCCGCCGTGCCGTCCGGCGCCAGTACCGGTAAATACGAAGCCCTGGAACTGCGCGACGGCGATAAAGCCCGTTACAACGGATTGGGCGTACTAAAGGCCGTCAAGAATGTTAATAAAGAAATCGCCGCCGCCCTCAACGGCATGGAAGCCGGGGAGCAGGAAGCGATCGATGATAAAATGATCAAACTGGACGGCACACCGGATAAATCACGTCTGGGCGCGAATGCCATCCTGGGCGTGTCGTTAGCCGTCGCCCACGCTGCCGCCAACGACGCCAAAATACCGCTTTACCGCTCTTTGAAAGAATCTGCTACCTACACGCTGCCCGTGCCCATGTTGAACATCCTCAACGGCGGCAAACATGCTACCAATTCCACCGATCTGCAGGAATTCATGGTGGTTCCTGCCGGCGCAAAAACCTTCTCCGAAGGCTTGCGTATGGGCGCCGAGGTTTATCAGGCATTGAAAAAGGTCTTAAAGGACAAGGGCCTCAATACCAACGTGGGGGATGAAGGCGGTTTCGCTCCTTCCCTACCGGCGAACAAAGCCGCGGTCGAAGCGATCATACTGGCCATTGAAAAGGCCGGTTACAAACCGGGTAAAGATTGCTTCATCGCCCTCGATCCGGCATCCAGTGAATATTATGACAACGGCCGTTATGTGCTGGCGCGCGAAGGCGTCTCCTTCTCCAGCGCGGAAATGGTTGATTTTTATGTAAAGTGGGTCAATGACTACCCGATCGTCAGCATCGAGGANNAGTACACCTGATCGGCGACGATTTTTATGTTACTAACGTTGCCCGCCTGAGCGAAGGTATTAAAAAGAAAGCCTCCAATGCTATTCTGATCAAATTGAATCAGATCGGCTCCCTTACCGAGACCATTGCCGCCATCAACATGGCGCAGGACGTCGGGTGGAAAGCTGTCGTCAGCCACCGCAGCGGTGAGACTGAAGATACCACAATCGCCGACCTGTGCGTAGCTCTGAGCACCGGCATGATCAAGACCGGCGCGCCTTGCCGCTCCGAACGCACCGCCAAATATAACCGGCTGCTGAAGATCGAAGAGGAGCTGGGCAAGAATGCCCGGTATGCAGGTATGCAGGCATTGTTAAGCGTGAAAAAGTAAATAATGACGACACAAATAGTTAAAGGCATCTATCAGCTCAAAATACCCATACCCGATAACCCGCTGGAAGCGACTAATATCTACCTGCTGCAGAGGGATAAAGGTTACACCCTGATCGATACCGGTTGGGACAGCAACACGGCTTTTAATTCGTTGAATCGCCAGCTGGCGGAGGTCGGTGTTGGCCTGCCGGATATCTCGCAGATCGTGATTACGCACGCCCATTTCGACCATTTTGGTCTGGCCGGCCGGGTTAAAGAAATTTCCGGCGCCAAAATTTATATGCACACCCTGGAGCAGGAAGTCTTCCGCACGCGTTATGTGGTGAGTGAAGAATTCCTGAATAGCGTGGTGAAGTGGTTTACGCTCAACGGCGTGCCGAAAGAAATGATCGGCGCCGTGCACCGCCCGATCAGCGGCTTTAGAAAACCGATCCCGGCGCAACCGGAAGTGCTGCTGAACGGCGGGGAAACGATTGCCAGCGGCAGCTTCAATCTGCAGGTCATCTGGACGCCCGGTCATTCTCCGGGCCATATCTGCCTGTACGAACCAACATTGAAGATCCTTTTCTCCGGCGACCATGTTTTGCCGGTGATCACACCGAATATCAGTCTGACCCCGACATCAAAAGGCAACCCCCTCGGGGATTTTTTGCAGTCATTGTCAACCGTTAGAAAACTGGACGTCGCCCTGGTTTTACCCGCGCATGAGCAGGTCTTTAAGAACCTGCCCGGCAGAGTAGATGAGATCGTCCGGCACCATGAGTTAAGAACCAAAGAAATCCTGGCAGCAATGGATCATCAGGAGAAGACGGCTTATCAATTAGCCAGTACGATTACATGGATGCCGGAACAGGGCGGTGTCGATCACGGCGACCTGTCGCCCGTCGCCAAACTGGCGGCCGTTTCCGAGACGCTGGCACATCTGAAAGCCATGACCGTCGAACAAAAGGTCACAAGCATCACTCATGATGACGTTGTTTACTACAAAGATATTTGATAAAATCAAAATGGACCTAAAAGGTTAAGAACAGGAGAATAAAAATGACAACAAAAATCGGTATCAATGGATTCGGCCGCATCGGCAGATTGACTCTGCGCACAATCAATCAATATCACAAGGGCAACCTTGAAATCGTGGCCGTCAACGACCTTACGGACAACAAAACCAACGCACATCTTTTAAAATGGGACAGCACCTTCGGACAGTATAAAGGCAC
>PMBW01000024.1:0-3022 GCA_003153075.1 Dehalococcoidia bacterium
TTCTCGGTCCATGTCTCCCATGACTTATAGCCGCCGACGATAGCCCCGCCCCGGTAATAATCGCACAATTCGTAGGACATGACCTTTTCCCCGGCGAATTTACTGGGCATCAATACGGCATCAGAGGGGTATTTTATGCGGTAATTCATCTTATCGCCTTCACAGAGAGGCCGGAACCATTCATGTTCGGAACCGGAATAGAATCCGGAAATACCGGACGGCCAGTCATCCGGATATTGAGCATAAGTAATGGTATAAATATAGTTGGGGGGAGCTGTAAGACCCTTATACTTCGTCTTCTTGGCATACTCGCGGTCACGGTACAGGGGGTTAAGATCGCCGATGCCATCGACGAAATGCTCGATGGTATCTATCGTCACCTCGCGATTGAAATAGGGCTTCATATATTCAAAGCCGCGCGCCCGGTGTTCTTCACTGGTGTAAACACGGCCTTTCTTCTTGCATACTTCATACCACTGTTCGATAGGACTTAACTCTTTTGCCAACATTTTTCCGATCTCCTTTTAATGTAAATAATGAAACTGCCTGAAACTCATATATTGTAAATTTGTCTGCGTTTAATAAATGACCTTATTTTCGATCATTTTGGCTACTTCTGCATCACCGATGCCTAATAGTTCCTTAAAAATATAATCATTGTTTTCGCCCAGGCACGGCGCCGGAGGATTTTTANNGTCAAGGCTGATTTCCAGGGAGAACGATAGACAATAGTTTTGCCGGCCGCCGGATGATTTTGCTCGATAAAAATACCGCGATCCTTGACGTGCGGATCGTTGACTAATTCTTCAACATCGAAAGAAGGACCGGCAGCGACACCCGCTTTTTGCAGCTTTTGCATCACTGCATAATGGGTAAAGTCCTTCGTCCAGTCAGCCACCAGTTTGTTCAATTCATCCTGGTTCTGCCAGCGGCTAAGCTGGTCGGCGAATTTTACATCATGACACCAGGCAGGATTCCCCATGGCTTTGCACATGGCCTGCCATTTCTCATCGGTACCGACAGCGATAGCTACCCACTTATCCTTACCTTTGCAGGGATAGCAGGCGTGGGGAGCCATGATTTCATCACGATTCCCCAGACGGGGCCTGGTGCGATGATTCATGACTTCTTCCATGATAACTTCAGGGATCAGAGTCGTGACCGCTTCATTTTGAGCAACATCGACGTGCTGTCCCTTACCGGTTTTTTTGCGATAATTCAATGCCGCCAGGACACTCACTAAGCCGTACATACTGCCGATCGGGTCACTGGGATACGGCCCGGAAATCACAGGTCCTTCACCGGGATGGCCAAAAGACGCGCTCAACCCGCCGACAGCCTCCAGAGTTGAACCATAAGAAAGATAATCCTTATCCGGTCCGGTGCTGCCGAAAGCCGGTAATGTGACTAGAATAATATCGGGTTTGATTTCTTTCAATGTATCGTAGCCCAAACCCCAGCCGGGCATGATCCGCGGCGCGAAGTTAGTAATTACGACATCGCTGATCTTGATCAGCTTCTTGAGCATTTCCAGACCTTGCGGCTGCTTAATATTCAGAGTGCAGCTCTTCACACCGCGATTTGTGACATTGAACTGCCCCTGATTAACCCCCTGCTCCGGATTTTTAGTTATTTTCACGACCCTCTGGGAATCGAGCCTTTGTCGGGTTTCAATCTTGATCACTTCTGCACCCATATCCGCCAGCATCGCCCCCAACCAGGGACCGGCCCAAACCCAGGTGAAGGATACAACCCTGATACCTTTTAGAGATGATGTTCCCATGTCCTGTTCCCTGCCTTGTTTTTCCAATACACTGTTAATGTTAAGTAGTAATTGAGATTATATGACTCCGGATTCTTGCAACCTGGCTAAATCACGTTTGGCATAACCCAGGCGTCCGCAATATATCTCTGCGTTATGCTGCCCCAGGAGCGGCGCCGCCAACGGCGCTTCCCTCGGGATCTCAGAAAAACGATACGGGACACCCGGAAAAATTAACTTGCCGTTCCCCTGACGTTCCACGGCGCCGAAAAATTCCCGGGCGGCCATTTGTTGATCCTGCAGGACCTGAGAGGCGGTACGCACCGCGCCCATAGGCACTGCTTTCTCCTGACTCCGCCGGTAAATTTCTTCTACGGTGTACTGCATTGCCCATTCTACCATTAACGGTTTAAGCGCGTCCCAGTATTTGGCACGGGCAGCAAAATCTTTGAATAATTCGTTATCCGCCCATTCGGGATGCCCCATAACTTCGACAAAACGCCGCCACTCGGCTTCTTCGACGAAAGCAGCGCAAAAATAGCCGTCTTTGCAGGGTAAAATGTGAAAAGGAGCGTGTGAGGCGGCATCCGTCCGGTTCATAATCTGTCCGGCATAAGAATAACGCGCGATCGAGGAATTCAAATTCTGGATAACGCTTTCCTGTTCGGAGATATCAAGCTGTTCCCCGGAACCGGTCGTGGTTTGATGGAACAAAGCGCCCAAAGTGGCGGCGGCCGCAGTCAGACCGGCCTGAAAGCTAAATAAATGCGCAGGTAACTTGATCGGTTCCTTAAAAACGTCACCTTCCCGCATCGAGATATAACCGACGCCGCCCATGTGAGCGGCAACCAACTCGCCGCCCTCATAGTCCTGATAAGGACCGGTCTGGCCGAAGCGGGTAATCGAAGTCATCACAATACGGGGATTAATCCGCCTGATATCTTTGTAAGTGAGTTTCAGCAATTTCATTGTCTTTGGGGAATTGTTCTCAATTAAAATATCGGCATTCTTGAGCAATTCGCTGAATATTTTCTTACCGGTGGTTGTCTCCGGATCCAGGGTAATCCCCAGCTTATTCATATTCAAGTATTGATATAATCCGCTATTCTCAAGGCCGGGGATATCCCGGAAGAAAGGCTCATGCTTTCGGGATTCATCGCCGCAGCACGGCTCTTCGATCTTAATAACTTCCGCGCCGAGGTCAGCCAGGATCTTCGCACAGAACGGTCCGGAGATAAAATTACCAAATTCGACGACCTT
>PMBW01000024.1:3041-4872 GCA_003153075.1 Dehalococcoidia bacterium
ATTACCTAATAATATCCGATTATCTCTAAAAGAGTAAAATATCCCGATCATTACTATAATATATTATTGTGATAATGAGCTTAATAATAGCTAAAATCAGCCGTAAATGTCAATTTTTTAAAGCAAAACATCCTGAATCCTGTTTTCTTTACCTTGATGCAATTTCATCAAAAGAGCATGTCGCTTACTCCGGAAAGGGATAGAGACAAATATCACAGACCGAATGGCATTGCATGACCCAAACTGGTAAGTAGGGGTGGTGGTATGGCTAAATGTAAAAATCTGGTTGCAGGGGTCGGATTATCTGTCATCACGGCTTTTATGTGGCTGGTTTCCGCGTGTTCCCAACCGCAGACGACACCGGTTCCAACCCAACCGCCTGATATTGATAAACCGCCATCGGAAACAAGCTCGCCAATAACGACCGAGCAGCCCGCTTCAAGTAACCAGACACAGACAGAGAGTACGATAACAACTATAACTACGCCGCCAACTACGAGCGCTCCTGTAACGACGGAAAGTCCAATAACTAGTTCTGCTGTCGATAATGTGGATATTACGAGCTTTCGTGTTAACATCAATGGGCTCGTAAATACTCCTGCCGCTCTTTCTTTCGAACAAATCGAGGCGTATCCTGTGGTGACTCAGAATGCGGAGATTGTTTGCCCGGATGTCGAAGATGAATGGGATGAGTGGACCGGAGTGCCGGTATCGACCTTACTGAAAGAAGCCGGACTTGAGCCCGGAGCCAGTGAAGTTGTTTTTACCGGCCTCGATGGATATCATATCCAGTTACCTCTGGAAGCGGTTTTGCAGGACGGTGTCTTTCTGGCGTATAAAGTGAATGGTGAGACGTTAACCAGGGAAAGGGGATACCCGGTACGGCTGGTCGTAAAAAGCAGTCTGGGCAACTATTGGATGAGATGGGTGACCAAAATAGAAGTTCAGCCGGCTTTAGTTACTTTTTCTAATTCTGCCGCGATTATCCGGGGTTTAAGCAGTAATGTTCCGACAGCCGGCAACAAGCTGTGTTCCTGCCTGTTGAGCGGTTTACGAGCGCCTTTCAAATTATAGACCGGCAGCAAATGGAAAAGCATAAATTATATAAAGCTAATTTCCCGCTGCTGCAAGTCTAAGTCAATTGACAGATGCCACTAAGCGCTTTTCTTGACATTGGCCCCATTACGCCGGGTATTACTCTGTTTTGCTTTTACTTTGGCACGGGCTAAACGATTAAGCTGGTGTCTTACAGAATTACTCATTTTATTGATGCTCCAATTAACTCAATTTGCAATGATAGAGTTCGAAATAGAGTGTCTTGATATCGTTGAATACAGTGATATCAAGACACTCTTGATTATGCCTTCTTTTTTGAATATTGTTCCCGGTTATTGCGAATTTATAAGGTTAAAGAGTGAATAAATAGTCTTTACCCTTCAAAATTCTTGCCCAGTTTTCTAGCCTTTCTTCTTCTGTTTTGTCGCGCATTGATGCGGGACTTAACCAGATGCGAACCTCTTTTAAAATGTTGAAATGCTACCACTTTTACCTTCCTTTTAAATAATTCAAGATTACCGTCTGTCATCGTGATCAGTGTAATAACGACCATTGCCTGTCATTTATTTATTCCAGGTAATCTCTAAGTTTACGACTTCGGCTGGGGTGACGCAACTTACGCAGCGCTTTAGCCTCGATTTGACGAATGCGCTCACGTGTGACTCTAAACTCCAAACCCACTTCCTCCAATGTCCGGCTTCGGCCGTCTTCCAACCCAAACCGGAGCTGTAAAACTCTTTGTTCCCTGATTGTCAAAGTCAATAATACTTCGGTA
>PMBW01000251.1 GCA_003153075.1 Dehalococcoidia bacterium
TCAGCTTCCTCAACATTGTAAGGAACGCCGTCTATCATTATTTTGGAACCTTTACGTACTTCCGAAATATCCATTTTTAACTCCCCTTCCATTCACTCCGGTCAATAACCATCGTGTAATATTGTATAAAAAATACAGCAGGATTACAAATATTATTTCAAAAAATAAAATGCCGTCGCCACTAATAGATACACGGCAATCAATTGCGCTCCTTCTACCCAGTGACAAACACCATCTGAACTAATATAATTGGCGATCATCGCGGTTACCACCACCGCCACCAGTTCAAAAGGCGCAAAAACCAGATCATACCCGCCGCTTACTACCAGCGGGCTGATCAGGATCAGGATCGGCACCACAAACAACGCTATTTGTAAAGCCGAACTCATGCCGATTTCCAGGGATAAAGTCATGTGGTTTTTCCGGGAAAATGCCATGGCGCTGCTGATTTCCGGGATATTCGTCAGTATGGCAACGAACACCAGACCAACAAACACTTCCGTGAAACCGGTTTTACTCACCAAAGGTGTAATTGAACGCACCAGGATATCTGATTCAAAACCCGCCAGCAGTGTTACCGCAAAGAGCAAAATAATTGCCCCTTTCATTGTCCACCGGTCGTGGTTTTCCTCCGGAGCTTGTCTTTCCACGACGAAGAGGTGACGGTGAGTGATCAAGGTATAAACAAGACTGAGGATATATACGACGCCGAGAATGACAGACACACCCAATGTCATTTGCCGGGAAGGAGTACCGACAATCATCTTGTATATCGAAGGCAAACCCAATCCTACTACGGCGACGAATAACATGGTTGAGGAGAGGCCGGCGGAGTCTTTATTAAACTTCTGCTCTTTGAATTTTAGACCTCCGGCCAGCATCGACAGACCGATCAACAACAAAACATTCAAGATGATTGAACCGGTAATCGAAGCCGTGACCAGTGGTAAAAGACCCGCTCGTAACGAAAATATGGCGATGAAGAGCTCGACGGCATTACCGAAAGTAGCGTTGATCAGCGCGGAGATCGTGGAAGACACCCGGTTAGCGATGATGCTGGTAGCTTCGGCCATAAGATGCGCGATACCAATCAGCGATGCGGCAATCACCAGGAAAGAAACCAGAGGGCCGAGGTGAAGAAAATAGATAATAATTGATATCGGGACAAATATCAGAAAAAGATCAAGTAAATGAAAATGCCATTTAATCTTCGTATTGGTCACAGAAAAACTCACATCTTATAGTGTGCCTAATTTAAGATTAAAGCCGGTTTATAGCCTTGTCAATAACCTCACGCTCAAAAAATAAGACATAAGTAGTGTCATTTTCACCCAATGAAAAAGGCTTACAGCTGCAGGCCACAGCCGAAAGTATTTGATGAGGGAAATGTATCCCTGAGGCAGGAAGGGGGAGATACAGAGGGATTTATCTTGATTAGTGATTATTTGCTGTTGATACCCTTTAGCGCCTTGAGTGCCTGTAACGTGATCCATTTGCTGGGCTTATTATCTTTTTCCAGGCTCACTAATAAACGGGAATTCCAGCTTTTCTCCATTTTCCAGCGGCCCTGTTCATCCTGCTTGGAGATAACCAGGTCGATGGCATCCTGCAGGAGCGCATCGCGGTATCCCAGTTTCACCATTACATCGAGCATTTCCAGCGCATCGGTTTTCCAGAGTGTCGGAAATCCGAAATTGACCCAAAACCGCTTCGCCAGCACCGAAGGGTCGCGGCTGCTTTTGTAAAGGCGGTGCATCAGCAGATATTCCGCGCCTTTTTTGATCGTCTCATGGACTGCTTCATTTCTTTTATCAACAGGAATTTCCGCCAGCGCCTTCAATGCTTTCACCGCACCCATATGGCAGGTATGTTTTCCCCAGCAATTCTTGAATCTAGCGTAGGGCCAACCCTGCGGGGCCTGTTCTATTCCGTCATCAAATCGCTGGTATTTTGCTATTTGTTCAATACCCTGTTGAACCAGAGGATTATCCAGGTAACCAAACCGGATGAGACTGAACACCATGTTGCCGGTCAAACAGGGAATAACTTTCTCATGATCGCCACCGTCATTGCTGGAACGGTAGGCAAAGCCGCCGCTCTGTTTGTCCTGCGACCTGGCCAGAATGAATTCCGCCCCTTTTTTAATGCGCTTGTCTTTACCGTCCGCGCCCAGTTCGGCCAGCGTAATAATGTTCCAAACGGTGCCGTTGTACTTCGCATTTACATAGAAATTTTCCGGCACACCCCAACTGCCGTCACCATTCTGTTTCTCCAGCATGCGCGGCACGATACCGGACGTCATGATTGCTTTACGGGCTTTTTTTACCGAGGGGTCATTTTCCGGCTTATCAAGGATATCCTTGAGTGTGAAATAGCGCACCGACGGGTTGTCCTCCTCCAAAAGCCAATCTGTGGGGTCCACTTTCAATTGCGCTTTCCAGGTATCAGCCAATTTTTGTTTACTCATACTTATATACCAAAAAGCCCCCGCATCTGTATCACAGAGCGGGGACCTTCGGCGTTTCCTCTGATGCCTTATTATTCAAACGATGGGGGTAATTTATCTGCGTACAATCTTGGCGGTTTCCAATTCGCGGACGTAATCCTGCATGGTAATGGCTGCCATCGTGATCGGTTCAAGTGTGCCACGGGAACCTATTTCCGAGGCGACCCTCGCGATTGCTTCGTTGCTCTGCGCTTCCAGAATATTTATGAAATCATAACTACCCAGTAAAGCATACTGCGCAACGATTTTGGCGCCCATAGCTTCTACTTCTTTATTTACTTCAAAGGCTCTCTGCGGATTATTCATCATGGACTTTCTGCCGTCGGCGGAAAGACGGGTTAACATTACATATAAAGGCATGCTTATCCCTCCTGTCTCTGTTTCTATACTCAAATTCTAGCATTAATTTCCGGCTTGTCAACATATGCGGAAGGCCATTTTTCAGAGATTAGCGTCGCCCCTAAAAAAGCTAAAGCCATCCTCTCTCCATCTTAGGTAGAGATTGAGAGGGAGTTGTCCGGGAGCAATGGTATATGCTCAAAGTACGTACCTGATTCCCGTTTCCAACAAAAGGGAACTTAACCCCGAATTTAGCCTAAGCTTGACAGCAGTGAGCTGACCTTGATAGACTTTTACTGTTGCGACCTCACATTTCGCATCTCTGTTTGTAATGGCCTGTTGGTGCAGCGGTTTAGCATATCTCCCTGTCACGGAGAAGATCGCGGGTTCGAATCCCGCACAGGTCGCCACTAAGAATTACGAATTTCCTTTTTAATTGTATAGCGTTGTTTTTGATTGATGCTTTACAACCACTGATCTCGCTTCGTTCAATAAATGGCCTCAAGCCCGCTGAGTTCGGTGGTTTCACTCCTATTACCCCGGGTTTGATTTGATATTAAATATGCCTCTAAACACCTTTATTCCTTCTACGCATCAATTGCTTGTATAAAAACAGACTTAAAAAGAATGGAATAAAATCATACACGACTCTGAAAAGGATTGACGCCAGAGCTGCTTGCGTGGAAGGTGTCCCTACTTCACTGTGACCGATTTTGCGAGATTACGCGGTTTGTCCGGATCCAATCCTCTCGCTATCGCTGAGTAGTACGCTATAAGCTGAAGTGGAATAGTTGTCACCAACGGATATAAAATCTCCTCACAGGAGGCGATATTAATCACATTATCGAATATCTTGGATTGTGAATTGGAGACACCGATGATATATGCGCCGCGGGCTTTAGCCTCCATGATATTAGCCAGTGAGTCTTCGTAAGTGTAGTCTAAGGGACATATAGCAATCACAGGAGTTCCGCTTTCGATCAGAGCCAGAGTGCCATGCTTTAGTTCGCCTGCCGGCAT